>JACQWB010000243.1 GCA_016209385.1 Candidatus Rokuibacteriota bacterium | reverse complement strand
GATCAAGAAGGAAGGCCTCCCCGACGGAGCTCCTCACCACGCCTTCGCGCTCTGAACCAGGAGCGAACTTCCGGCCGTGAAGGTACTTTTCTACGGAACGCCGGAATTCGCCCTACCGGCGCTCGAGGCCCTGCTCCGGCGCCACGAGGTCGTGGCCGTGGTGACCCAGCCCGACCGGCCGGCGGGGCGTGGTCAGAAGCTGACGCCGTCGCCCGTGAAGCTCGCGGCTGAGCGGGCCCGCATTCCCGTCCTCCAGCCCCAGCGCCTTCGCGATGCGGAGTGGCCCGAGCGGCTTCGCGTCTTCGTCCCGGAGGTGGCGGTGGTGGTCGCCTTCGGCCAGCTCCTTCCAAAGGCGGTCCTCGACGTCCCGAAGCGGGGTTCCATCAACCTTCATGCGTCGCTCCTCCCGCGCTACCGCGGGGCGGCTCCCATCGCCTGGGCCCTGATCCGCGGCGAGACCGAGACCGGGCTCACGACCTTCCTCATGGATGAGGGGATGGACACGGGCCCGATCCTCCTCCAGGAGCGCGTCCCGATCCAGTCCGGGGAAACTGCCGGGGAGATGGCAGGCCGGCTCTCGCGACTTGGCGCTGAGCTGCTCCTCCGCACCCTCGCAGAGCTGGACCGGCTCACACCGGTTCCGCAGCGCCCCGAGGCTGCGACCCTCGCCCCGCGCCTCAAAAAGGAGGACGGCGTGCTGGACTGGCGGGAGCCGGCGGGTACCCTCGTGAACCGGATCCGAGGATGCAACCCCTGGCCCGGCGCGGCGAGCGCGAGCCCCGCGGGGCGGCTTCTCATCTGGCGCGCCTCCGCCCTTGATGAGCCGGCCGCCGGGCCTGCCGGCGCGCTCGTGCGGTCCCGCGGCGGAGCGCTTGCCATCGCAACCGGCGACGGGCTCCTCCTGCCCGGCGAGGTTCAGCCCGAAAACCGTCGCGCGATGGGCTGGGAAGAGTTCCTGCGGGGTGCGCGACTCACGGAAGGCGCGCGTTTGGGAGAGGTCCCCGCGTGAGCCCGGCGAAGCCGCCGGTCTCGCCGGCTCGCGTGGAGGCGCTGAGGATTCTCTGCCGCGTCGAGGAGGATCGCGCCTTCGCCGATCTCGCGCTCGAGGCCGCGCTCGAGCGCGCCAGGCTCCCGGTCCGGGATCGGGCGCTCGCGACCGAGCTGGTCTACGGTACGCTCCGCTGGCAGCGGCGGCTGGACTGGATCCTGGCTCCGCACTCGCGGCGGCGGCTCGAGCGTCTCGATCCCTGGGTCCGAAATCTGCTCCGCCTCACCGCCTACCAGCTCCAATTCCTCTACAAGATTCCCGAGTGGGCCGCCGTCAACGACGCCGTGGAGCTGGCGCGGCGCCGCGGCCACAGCGAGGTCGCCCCGTTCGTCAACGCGGTGCTCCGCTCGCTCACCCGGAGCGGCGGCGCGCTTCCGCCGCTGCCCGATGATCCGGTCGAAGCCGAGGCCGTGCGACTGGCGTTCCCCTCCTGGCTCGCGCAGCGCTGGGCCGGCCGGCTCGGCCTCGACGAGGCGACCAGGCTGATGACGGCGCTCGACGAGCGGCCGACCGTGACCGTGCGCGTCAACCTGCTCAAGTGCTCGCGGGAGGCGCTGGCCCAGCGGCTTGCCAGGGAAGAGGAGGTCACGGCTTCACCGACGGCGCTCGCTTCCGACGGCCTCACCCTGGAAGATCCCGGGCCCGCGTTCAAGTTCAACGCCTTCAAGGAGGGATGGTTCACGGTCCAGGACGAGGCCTCGATGCTGATCGCTCACCTCCTGGCGCCACGTGCCGGGGAAACGGTCGCCGATGTCTGCGCAGCCCCCGGGACCAAGACCACCCACCTGGCACAGCTCATGGGGGACCGGGGGCGCGTGATCGCCATGGACCGGCATGCGGCCCGGCTCAGGCTCGTGGCTCGGGCCGCGTCGCGCCTCGGGATCGGCAGCGTCGAAGCCCACGCCGGCAGCGTAGAGGCGCTCGCGCCCAAATTCAGGGAGCTCTGCGATCGGGTGCTGGTCGACGCCCCGTGCTCGAACCTCGGCGTCATCCGTCGCCACCCGGACGTGAAGTGGCGGGCCGCGGAGGTCGATCTCGGTGGCCTCGCCGCGCATCAGCGTCGGATCCTCGAGGCCGCGGCCACGCTGGTCCGGCCGGGTGGAACCCTGGTCTACGCGACGTGTTCTCTCGAGCCCGAGGAGAACGAGGGGGTCGTTCTCCCCTTCCTGGAGGCGCACGGCGAGTGGCGCCTCGACCCGCCGCCCGACTTTCGTCCGGAGCCCGAGCTGTCGGGGGTGGTCCGCTGCCTCCCCCACCGCCACGGCACCGACGGCTTCACGGCCTTCCGCCTCCGCCGGTTCTGAGAGATAACTCGAACCGGTTCCGGCCCACTATCCGTGGAGAAGGGCCCGAGTCGGCTCAGGAAGATCGACGGGTGGCGGAGGCTCCCGGCAGTTGTCCGCGCGCACATTCGGTCCGCGGCGTGATGGCGAGCCAGGCCGGCTCAGTACAGTTGACGCCTCGCAAGCCTCTAGCAGGGTTGACCTATCTCAGAAGGCTTTCGAGCAATCAGGCTCAATTTGAGGTCCACGGGGTCCTCTTAACATTTTGTTAATACATCATCGCTGTTGACTTACTTTCTTTTTTATGTTACCCCTTACCTGGATCATCCACCCATGGGAGGGTTTTATGGATAAGTCGGTCGTTACGGTGAAAGGCCAGGTAGTCATCCCCTCCAAGCTGCGGCGGAAGTTTGGCATCAAGAAAGGAACGCAGGTCTACTTTTACGAGCGGGATGGCGAAATAGTGATCAGACCCGTTACAGACGAATATCTCCGGAGTCTGGCTGGAATAACCGGGACGAAGGGCAAGCTGTTGAAAGCCCTGCTGGAAGAGAAGGCGAAGGAGCGAGAGCTGTGAGAGCTGCCCTCAGGGTTCTGGACACCTATAGCCTCATAGCCTACTTCGAAGGCGAGGCAGGCAAAGACAAGATGATTGAGATTTTTCGCGCAGCCAGAGACTCGGGACGCCTTCTTCTCCTCTCCGTCGTGAACTGGGGAGAGGTTTTTTACATCACCTTGAGAGAAGCGGGGCGCGAACGGGCGGATCACGTAGCACGTCTGATCTCCACCCTGCCAATTCAGATCATTTCCGCCGATTTGGATCTGACGAAGCAGGCGGCTGAGTTGAAGGCAACCAGAAAGATGTCCTACGCCGACTGCTTCGCCGCGGCCTTAGCCAAAGTACGCAAAGCCGAGTTGGTGACGGGGGATAAAGAATTCAGGCAGGTGGGAAAAGATGTAAAAATCCTATGGCTATGAATGTTGGGAGACTATCCTCTGGAGAATCGAATCTCGGAGCGGAGACAAGGGATACATTCGGTGCGCGCGCCTCCCCCACCGCCACGGCACCATCTCCGCCGCCAGGCGCCTACTCCTCATACATCCAGGCTGACTCGGATAGCCTCATCGACCTGTCGCATGGTCGACTCGCTGAGGGTTACAAGGCGTTTCTGGAGTCGAGCCTTATCGACCGTCAGAATCTGGGCCAAATTGACCATGGACCTCTGTCTCAGCCCGCCTTCGCCAGAAGGCATAACCACGGTAACAGGGAATTCCTTAATCGTCGTCGTGACCGCCGCAACAATCGTCGTGCCGGCGTAGATGTTTCCGGTATCGTTTTGGATCACGAGTGCCGGTCTGACACCTTTTTGCTCGCTCCCGCGCCCGGGATTAAAGTTGACGAGCCACACCTCGCCTCTGCGTGGAGTCCCCTTCATTTGAGGATCTCTCTGAACGCAGCAATACCACGCTCGGCTGCTTCCCGATCCTCCTCTGCCATGGCTCGATATCCTTCCGCCAACTTCTCCTGGAGCTCTTTCCGCCTCCACAGGCGCAATGCTTCCTGGACAACCTGGCTCCGAGGTCTCTTGCTCTGCCGGCTTATTTTGTCCAAAGTCTGCACGAGATCCCCATCAAGACTGAGGGTCACCTTTACTTTCGGCGCCATGTGTTCCTCCAATCGACCTTACGAATGGTATGAAGAAATGTACCACTTTTGGCATGGCCAAGCAAACGGCGAAAGAAAAGGCCCGGGCCTCGCAGAGCTCCGGGCCTTTCGAATCTTGGCTCTTGAGGAAATCGGGTGGGTTGAGACGCCTCCCGAGCTATGCTCCGATCCATCCCAACGGAGGAGGGTCGGAGCGATGCGCGACGTCGAGCTCTACCAAAGGCCCGCCTCGGTCGGGCCGCCCCGGCCGAGCCCACGCGCTCGGCTGCCAGGCCTACTGATCAGTCTATCGCCAACGAGGCCGGGTCGGGAGCGAGCGCCTCGCGGGAGGTTTCCACAGTGGCGGTCGTGCTAAAATGTCGCGGCGAAACGGCTGAGGGGAACCCATGAGGCTCCTGGACGGCAAAGTGGGAGTGGTGACGGGCGCGGGCAGCGGGATCGGCCGGGCCGTGGCCGTCGGGCTGGCGCGCGGCGGCGCCGCGGTGGTGGTGAACGACTACGGCGTGACCGTGGACGGGCGCGAGCCGTCGAGCGCGGCGGCTCAGGCGGTCGCGAAGGAGATCGAGGCCCTCGGCGGGCGCGCCGTCGCCAACGCCGAGAGCGTGGCGACGATGGCCGGAGGCCAGGCCATTGTGGACGCGGCGCTCAGCCACTTCGGCGACCTCCACATCCTCGTCTGCTGCGCCGGGATCCTCCGCGAGCGGATGATCTTCAACATGAGCGAGGAGGAGTGGGATGCCGTGATCGCGGTCCACCTGAAGGGCCACTTCACGGTCATGCGCGCCGCGACGCGCCACATGCGCGAGAAGCGCTACGGGCGCATCATCACCTTCACCTCCACGGCCGGGCTCGAGGGCAGTCCGGGGCAGCCGAACTACTCGGCGGCGAAGGAGGGGATCGTCGGGCTCACGCGCTCCACGGCCCTGGCCATGGCCAAGTACGGCGTGACGGTGAACTGCGTTGCGCCGTCGGCCCAGACGCGGATGACCGAGCGCCTCCCCGCCGAGCGCCAGCGGGAGGAAGCCGCGCCGCCCGAGGCCGTCGCTCCCGTCGTCGTGTTCCTCGCGAGCGATCGCGCCGCCCACGTCACCGGTCAGGTCCTCCACGTGCGGGGCAATCGCGTGAGCCTCTTGTCCCACCCTGCCCCGATCCGCGCGGTCACGCGCGTAGAGGGGTGGACGCCCGAGGCGCTGGCGGACATCTACGACCAGGCCCTCGGCCAGGACCGGCTGCGGCGCTTCGACGAGCTCGGGATCCCCTGGCCGCCGAGCGCCGGCGGGAGCGGAAAGGAAGCGGCCGGCCGGGAGGGCTCGCCGGCATGACGCCGTCTGCGCTGATCGCCGGGGTGTACGAGTTTCCCGAGCGGAAGACCTCGAAGAGCGCGCTCGAGATCCAGGCGCTCTCGGCGCGCGCCGCACTCGCTGACGCCGGGCTCACGCTTCGGGACGTGGACGGCTACTTCACCGCGGCGGGCTCGGGCGGCACGGGGCCGCTCCCGATCCTCGACTACCTGAACCTGAACCCGCGCTACCTGGACGGCACGACGATCGGCGGGGCATCCTTCGTGGCGCACGTGAACCACGCGTCCGCCGCGATCGCCCGCGGGCGCTGCCGGGTCGCGCTGATCACGTACGGCAGCACGGCGCGCTCCCAGGGGATCGCCGTCGGGACCCGGGAGCGGATCGCCGGCGACTACGTGGACCAGTTCGAGGGGATCTACGGCACCTCCACCGTCGGCCTCTACGCGCTGGTCGCCCGGCGGCACATGCACGAGTACGGGACGACCGGCGCCCAGCTCGCCGAGATCGCCGTCGCCTGCCGCCGCCACGCCGGCCTGAACCCGGTCGCGCTCTACCGGGACCCGATCACCGTGGAGGATGTCCTCGCCTCACCGATGATCTCAGCCCCGCTCCACCTCCTCGACTGCTGCGTCATCACCGACGGCGGCGGCGCCGTGGTGGTCGTCCACCCCGACCTGGGCCGCGACCTCCGCAAGCCTTCCGTGCGGGTCCTCGGGAGCGCCGAGGCGGTGGCCCACACGGCCGCGGGTCGGCGCGATTACCTGGTCTCGGCGGCCGCCCAGACGGGGCCGCGCGCGCTTGGGGAGGCCGGTCTGACCCACGCCGATATCGACATGGCGATGATCTACGACTCGTTCACGATCACCGTCCTCATGACGCTCGAGGATCTTGGGTTCTGCAAGAAGGGAGAAGGCGGGCGCTTCGTCGAGAACGGACGGCTCCAGCTCGGCGGCGAGCTCCCGATCAACACCGACGGCGGCGGGCTTTCGAGCAACCACCCTGGCATGCGCGGGATCTTCCTGGTCATCGAGGCGGTGCGGCAGCTCCGCGGCGAGTGCGGGGAGCGCCAGGTGAGGGAGTGCGGGCTCGCCCTCGCGCACGGGACGGGCGGCGCCCTCGGCACGCGCCATTCCGGGGTTACGCTGGTCCTCGGGCGCGCGTAGGGGGTGACCGTGGCGGGGTACACGAAGTCGCTTCCTGACATCACAACGGAATCGCGCCCGTTCTGGGAGGGCTGCTCTCGCCACCAGTTCCTCGTCCAGCGCTGCCGCGCCTGCGGGGCCCGCCAGCACTACCCGCGCGGCGTCTGCGGGAGCTGCTGGAACGATGATCTGGAATGGCAACCGGGCTCCGGCCGGGGCACCGTCTATACGTTCACGGTCACCCACCGGACCCAAGCGCGCGGGTTCAAGGACGAGGTCCCGTACGTGCTGGCGTGGGTGGAGCTGGAGGAAGGCGTGCAGGTGCTGACCAACATCGTCGGCTGCGACCCCTCGCGCGTCGCGATCGGCATGCCCGTCCAGGTCACCTTCGAGGAAGCCGTGCCGGGCCTCAGCATCCCGCGCTTCAAGCCGGCCGGTTGAGTCCGGGGAACACGGAGAGTCTTTCATGCCTGTGGACCGGAGTTACATCGGCAGGACCGGCGAGCCCGTGCGGATGCACGTCGAGCGGGGCAAGGTTCGCGAGTTCGCCAGGGCGATCAAGGACGACGACCCGCTCTACTTCGACGAAGAGCACGCGCGGCGGGAGGCGGGCGGGATCATGCCGCCGCTCACGTTCCTCCAGACCGTGGCCCTCTGGGACGACGGCCGGGGCCGCCCGCGGCCGCCGATGGATCTCAAGCGGGCGCTCCACGGCGAGCAGGAGTTCGAGTTCCTGAAACCGATCTTCGTCGGCGATGTCCTGACAGCGGTCACCCGGATCGCCGACATCTACGAGAAGACCGGGAAGCGCGGCGGGACGATGACCTTCGTCGTGACCGAGACCGAGTTCACCAACCAGCGGGGCGAGGTGGTGGCGCGGGCGCGACAGGTCGGCATCGAGACGGGCCAGGTGGTCAGGGACTGAGGGAGGGCGGCATGCCGGCGATCAAGCGCTACTGGGAACAGGTGGAGGAGGGAGAGGCCCTCCCGGAGGTGCGGGTCGAGGGGCTCACGCGGACCGACTTCGTGCGCTACGCCGGGGCCTCGGGCGACTTCAACCCGATCCACCACGACCAGACCTTTGCAGAGGCCTCGGGCAACCCGACGGTGTTCGCGATGGGGATGCTCAACGCGGGGATCCTGAGCCGGGTCGTCACGAAGTTCGTCGGCCGCCCCAATGTCCGCCGCTTCAACGTCCGCTTCGCGACGCGCGCCTGGCCGGGTGACCACGTGATCTGTAGCGGCCGCGTGACGCGCAAGTTCGAGGAGGCGGGCGAGAAGCGGATCGAGGGGGAGTTGCTCGCGGTCAACCAGAAGGGCGAGACGCTCATCAGCGGGAGCTTCGTCGCGGCGCTCCCGCCCCGGCCATAGCCCCCTCGCGCGCGATGGTCAGGATTGCGCCCTCGATCCTGTCCGCGGACTTCGCCGCCCTCGCGGACGACATCGCCCGCGTCGAGGCGGCCGGAGCCGACCTCCTCCACGTGGACGTCATGGACGGCCACTTCGTCCCGAACCTGACGATCGGCCCGCCGGTGGTGGAGGCGATCCGCAAGCGCACCCGGCTTCCCCTGGACGTCCACCTCATGATCGAGGCCCCCGAGCGCTACCTCCCGACCTTCGCGGCGGCCGGGGCCGACTACTTGACGGTGCATGTGGAAGCGTGCCCGCACCTCCACAGGACCCTGGCTCAGATCAAGGACCTGGGCGCGAAGGCCGGGGCCGCCCTGAATCCATCCACGCCGCTCTCGGCCCTCGAGTACGTTCTTGACGACCTGAACCTCGTCCTGGTCATGTCGGTCAACCCCGGCTTCGGGGGTCAGACGTTCATCCCCGCCGCGTACCGCAAGGTGGAGGCGGTCAGGGCCCTTCTCGGTAGCCGGCCGGTCGAGATTTCGGTGGATGGCGGCGTGACCGTGGAGCACGCCGGTCCCCTCGTCGCCCACGGCGCCTCGGTGCTCGTCGCCGGCTCGGCGATCTTCGGAGCTCCCGACCCGGGCGAGGCGCTGCGGCGGCTGCGCCGCGCCGCGGAAGCGGCGACGCGCGCTTGACCTTTTTGGATCGGTCCCGTAAACTTGAGGTTTCCTGGTAATACACAGCGGACAAAACCATGTTCGACGGGTTGAGCGCTCGGCTTCAGGCCATCTTCGACAAGCTCCGCGGCTACGGCCGGCTGACCGAGGAGAACATCGGCGAGGCCCTCCGCGAGGTGCGGGTGGCCCTCCTCGAGGCCGACGTCAACTTCAAGGTCGTCAAGTCGTTCGTCGAGCGGGTCCGCGCCAAGGCTCTCGGCCAGGAGATCCTGAAAGCCGTCGCCCCCGGGCAGCAGGTCGTCAAGATCGTCTACGACGAGCTGGTCACCCTCCTCGGGGAGCACAGCCACCGCCTCGCCATGGCGCCCCACGCGCCGACGGTGATCATGCTCACGGGCCTCCAGGGATCGGGGAAGACGACGACGGCGGCGAAGCTGGCGCGCCACTTCCAGCGCCAGGGGCTCCACCCGATGCTGGCGGCAGCGGATGTCCACCGGCCGGCGGCGATCGCGCAGCTCCGGGCCCTCGGGGCGCAGCTCGGAATCCCCGTCAGCGGGGCCGCGGGGCAGACCGCGCTCGGGATCGCCCGGGGGGCGCGAGGGGAGGCGGCGGAGCGGGGGCTCTCGCCCCTGATCCTGGACACGGCCGGCCGACTCCACATCGACGAGCCGATGCTGGAGGAGCTTCGCCAGCTCAAGCGCGAGCTCCAGCCCCATCAGGTCGTGCTGGTGGTCGACGCCATGACCGGGCAGGACGCGGTGACCATGGCCGAGCGGTTTCACAGCGGCGTCGGGATCGACGCGCTGATCATGACCAAGCTGGACGGCGACGCGCGTGGGGGCGCTGCGCTCTCGATCCGGGCGGTGACGGGGCTCCCGGTCGCCTTCGTCGGGGTTGGCGAGAAGCTGGACGCCCTGGAAGCCTTCCACCCGGACCGCATGGCCTCCCGGATCCTCGGGATGGGCGACGTCGTCTCCCTCGTGGAGAAGGCCCAGGCCAGCGTGGACGCCACGAAAGCCGAAGAGCTGGCGAAGAAGATCAGGGAGGAGAGCTTCACCCTCGAGGACTTCGCCGAGCAGCTCCGTCAGCTCCGCTCCATGGGGCCTCTGGGAGAGCTCATGGAGATGGTCCCCTTCTTTAAGGGCGCCAAGGCGCTCCCGGCAGACCTCCGGGGCGAGGAGAACGAGCTCCGGAGGTACGAAGCGATCATCGGCTCGATGACCCCCGCCGAGCGGGCGGCGCCCCAGATCATCAGCGGCAGCCGCCGGACCCGGATCGCGCGGGGGAGCGGCACCACGGTGCAGGACGTGAACCGGTTGCTCAAACAGTACGCCCAGCTCAAGAAGCTCGTGAAAGGGCTCAAGCAGATGGAGGGGCGCGCCGGCAAGCTCAGGGGCGCGCTGCCGTTTCTCTCACGCTGAGCGAGAAAGGAGTGGAGGAGTGGCGGTTCGCATTCGCCTGAGACGGACCGGGACGACGAAGAAACCCGCCTACCGGGTCGTGGTGGCAGACTCGCGGGCTCCGCGGGACGGCCGGTTCATCGAGATCATCGGCTCCTACAACCCCCTGACCGACCCGCCGCGGGTCGACATCAACAAGGAGAAGGCCGCCGCGTGGCTCAGAAAGGGCGCGCTCCCCTCGAACACGGTCCGCCTGCTCTTGGCCCGGGTAGGAGTGACGAAGAACTGACGCGAGCGCACGCCCTGAGCAGTGGGGGTGGTCGGCATGAAGGAGCTGGTGGAGTTCATCGCCAAAGCTCTTGTGGACGAGCCGGATAAGGTGCAGGTGACGGAGATCGAGGGGGAGCGGGTCACGGTGATCGAGCTGCGGGTGGCCCCGGGCGACATTGGGAAGGTCATCGGCAAGCAGGGGCGGACGGCCCGGTCCATCCGGACCCTGCTGAACGCGGCCGCCACGAAGCTGAGGAAGCGCGCGGTCCTCGAGATCCTCGAGTGAGCGATCGGGCCGTCCCCGAACCCCGGTCGATCCGGTTCAACATCGCCGACCTCGAGGGTTGCCGCGTGGTGACCGAAGAGGGAGGTGAGGTGGGAACGTTCCTCCGCGCCGATCCGGGGCCGGCCCAGGACCTTTGGGTGGTGGGAGCCGGGGGACGCGAGCACCTGATCCCTGCGGTGGCCGACATCGTCGTGCGGGTCGACCCGGCGAGCCGCACCATCGTCATCCGCCCGCCCGAAGGACTGCTCGACCTGTGAAGATCGACGTCGTGACGCTCTTCCCCGGCATGCTGGCCGGCCCGCTCGAGGAGTCGATCCTCGGCAGGGCCCGGGCGCGGGGGCTGGTCGAGATCCGCGTGGTGAACCTGCGCGACTACGCCGCCGGCCGGCACCGCGTGACGGATGACTACGCCTTCGGCGGGGGCGGCGGCATGGTGCTGAAGCCCGAGCCCCTCTTCGCCTGCGTTGAGGCGCTGCGCGGGTCCGGATCGCGAGTCATCCTGCTCGACCCTCAGGGCCGGCGCTTCACGCAGGCCGTGGCGCGGCAGCTCGCCCAGGAGTCGCACCTGATCCTCGTGTGCGGTCGCTACGAGGGCGTTGACGAGCGGGTGAGGGCGCACCTGGTGGACGATGAGATCTCGATCGGCGACTACGTCCTCACCGGCGGCGAGCTCCCCGCGCTGGTGGTCGCCGACGCCGTGGTCCGCCTCCTGCCCGGCGTCCTGGGGAACGAGGCCGCGCCGGATCAAGACTCGTTCACGGGGGGCCGCCTCGAGCATCCGCAGTACACGCGCTCGGAGGAGTTCCGCGGCCTGCGGGTTCCCGACATCCTCCTCTCGGGGGATCACCCGCGGATCGCCCGCTGGCGACGGGTGATGGCGCTCTGGCGCACGTTCCAGCGGCGGCCCGATCTCCTGGAGACCGCAGACCTGACCCCTGAGGAGGAGAAGCTGCTCGAAGCCTTCAAGCAGGGTGCGCGCCCTGAGGATCACGTGTAGGATGGCGTAGGATGTTACCCGAGCCGAGACCGATCCCAAGCGCATGCTGAAGAATCCGGTTCGAGCGCGGGCTTGGCCCGCGCAATAAGGGGGGAGGTTCGGAAGGGGGGCGGAGCCCCCCTCCGAGGATGTCTAAGGAGCCAGCCGTCATGAGCGCGATTCGTGTCGTCGAAGCGAGCCAGCTCAAGAAGGACCGGGGGAACTTCGCCCCCGGCGACACCGTCAAGGTGAACGTGAAGGTCGTCGAGGGGGAGAAGGAGCGCACCCAGGCGTTCGAGGGCGTCGTGATCCGGAAGCGCGGCGAGGGCACCAGCGCGTCGTTCACGGTGCGGCGGGTCTCGTACGGCGTGGGGGTCGAGCGGACATTCCCGCTCCACTCGCCCCGCATCGAGAAGGTCCAGGTGGTCCGGCGGAGCCAGGTGCGTCGCTCCAAGCTCTACTACCTCCGCGAGCTTGCGGGCAAGGCCGCCCGCCTGAAGGAGCGGCGGACCCAGGTCGCCACGCCCGGCGAGTAACCTCGAGGGATGGGGCGCCACGCCGTCGGCGCACCCGGGCGACCCACGCGTTCGCGTGGGTACCCCGCCCGCCGGGAGGCCGGCTACCGCTTCGAGCGCGAAGCCTGGCGCGGCGGTCTCCGCCATGTCGCGGGAGTGGACGAGGCGGGGCGCGGTCCCCTCGCCGGACCCGTGGTGGCCGGGGCGGTGATCCTCGATCCGGCGCGTCCGATCCGGGGCCTCCAGGATTCGAAGCTCCTCACCCCATCGCAACGCGCGGGGCTCTTTCCCCAGATCCTCGATTTCTCCCTCGCGGTGGGGATCGGCAGCGTCGATCCGGCGACCATCGACAGGATCAATATCCTGGAGGCCACCCGGCGGGCGATGCTGGAGGCGATCACCAACCTCGCTGTGGCGCCCGATCTCGTCCTGATCGACGCTGTGCGGCTCGTCGCGCTCCCGTGCGCGCAGAAGAGCGTGATCAAGGGCGACCGCCGGTCGGCCTCGATCGCCGCCGCCTCCATCGTGGCCAAGGTCACCCGCGACCGCCTGATGATCGACTACGACCGCGAGTTCCCGGACTACGGCTTCGCCCGCCACAAGGGCTACGCGACGGCGGCGCACCAGGCGGCGCTCGCCCAATACGGGCCCTGCGCTCTGCATCGGCGCTCGTTCCACGGCGTCTCGCTTCAGGGCGAGCTCTTCCCCGGGTCATGAGGACTGCGTCCGTGGACTGGCGGCGTGTGGTGGGCCGGCGGGGCGAGGCCGAGGCCGCCCGCTTCCTCAAGCAGCGGGGCTTCGTCATTCTCGAACAGAACGTGCGCTCGCGCCTGGGGGAGATCGACCTGGTGGCCCGTGACAGGGGCACGGTCGTGTTCGTCGAGGTGAAGGCGCGGCGGGCCGGTCAGGGCGATCCCCCGGAGGCTGCGGTCACGCCGCGCAAGCAGGGACGGCTCGGGCGCCTCGCCCAGGGCTACCTGAAGGCGAAAGGGCTCGGAGAGGCGCGCTGCCGCTTCGATGTGGTCGCGGTCACGCTCGACCGGGACGCGAGCGTCGCCGCGATCCGCCACATCCCGGGCGCGTTCACGCTCTGACGACGCGTCGCGCCGGAGAATCGGCCCGCGCCGGTATGCTGGGAGCGTGTCGGGAGACTACCGTTCGAGCGCGGGCTTTGCCCGCGCAACCGACTCGGGCCTCGCCTCGTGGCTCTCCTCGCCTGCGGCTCGTCGGCAGCCCCTCGGCTCGAACTGCCATTCGTGGGGGAGGCCTCGGGGGGGGCCGTCGAGGCCCCCTCCGATTTTTATGCTAGGATACCGCGCGTGATGCACGAGGGAGAGACCGACCATGGCTGACTCCGTTGATTCCCGGTACATCGGCCGCCCGATGAAGCGGGTGGAGGACCGCCGGCTCGTGACGGGCGCGGGGCGCTTCGTGGACGACTTCCGGCTTCCCGGCCTCGTCCACGTGGCCTTCCTCCGCTGCCCCTACGCCCATGCGCGGGTGCGGCGGCTCGACGTGGAGGCGGCGCGCAAGGCGCCCGGGGTGGTGGCCGTCGTCACCGGCGGCGAGGTCCGCGACCTGGGCCCGATGCCGGTGAACCGGATCTTCCGCGACATGAAGGTGCCGCCCCATCCGATCCTCGCCGAGGGCGTCGTCCACGCCCTGGGCGTGCCGGTCGCCGCGGTGGCCGCCGAGAGCCCGTACCTGGCGCGCGATGCCGCTGATCTGATCGAGGTCGACTACGAGCCGCTTCAGCCGGTCGTGGACCCGGAAGCGGCCGTAGCGCCCGGTGCCCCGGTGCTCTTTCCCGAGCTCGGGACCAACCGGTCCTTCGCCCACGTCTGGCGCCATGGAGATCCCGAAGCCGCGTTCGCGTCGGCGGATCGCGTCGTGAAGCTGCGTGTCGTCCAGAACCGGATCGCGAGCGTGGCGATGGAACCCCGGGGGATCCTCGCCTCCTTCGACCCCGTCACCGAGGAACTGACGATCTGGACCTCCACCCAGGCCCCGTTCAGAATGCGCGCCGAGATCGCGGCGATTCTCGGTCTTTCCGAAGGCAAAGTCCGCGCGATCGCTCCCGAGGTGGGCGGCGGCTTCGGCGTCAAGACGGCCCCTTACCGCGAGGATGTGCTGGTCGCCTACCTGGCGGTGCGCCTCTCCCGGCCGGTCAAGTGGGTCGCCACGCGGACCGAGGATCTCCTGACCACCAACCACAGCCGCGGCGGCATCGGCGAGGGCGAGCTGGCCGTGACGAAGGACGGCAAGATCGCTGGGCTCAGGGGAAGAGTCGTCTATCCGCTCGGCACGTCGCTCGTCAACAGCGCCGCCGTCCCTCCCTTCAACCACGCGCGGCTGCTCCCCGGGGCGTATGTGATCCCGGCGTGCGAGATTCAGGCGACGGCCGCGTTCACGACGACGGCACCGATCGGCGCCTACCGGGGCGCGGGCCGGCCCGAGGCGGCGTTTCTGATCGAGCGCCTCGTGGACCAGGCGGCCCGGGCGCTCGGGATGGACCCGGTGGAGTTTCGTCGGAAGAACTTCATCCCGCCGGACCGATTCCCATTCAAGACCGCCACAGGCCAGGTCTACGACTCGGGAGACTACGAGCGCGCGATGGACCGGGCTCTCGAGCTCGCGAAGCACCCCGAGCTCAGGCGCCAGCAGGCCGAGGCCCGCGCCCGCGGTGAGCTCGTGGGGATCGGCCTCTCCACCTACGTCGAGCCGTGCGGCCTCGGCTGGGAGAGCGGGAGCATCCACGTCGAGCGGACCGGCGCCGTCACCGCGGTCACGGGCTCGAGCCCCCACGGCCAGGGGCACGAGACCACCTTCGCCCAGGTGGTCGCTGACTTCCTGGGCGTCACGCCAGATGACGTGGTGGTCCGCCACGGCGATACGCAGGCGACGCCTCAGGGCTTCGGGACCTTCGGGAGCCGGAGCGTCTCGCTCGGCGGGGGCGCGCTCGCCAAGGCCGCGATCGAGGTGAGGGAGAAGGGAAGGCGGATCGCCGCCAACCTGCTCGAAGCAGCGCTCGACGACGTGGTGCCGGCCCCGGGCGGCTTCCAGGTGGTCGGGGTGCCCGCCCGCCGGGTGAGCTGGAAGCGAGTCGCCGATGCCGCCTACAAGGGCCAGGCCCTGGCGCCGGGCGACAGTCCCGGCCTCGACGCGACGGTCTTCTTCCAGGCCGAGGGGGAGGTGTGGAGCTTCGGCACCGTCGTCGCTGTCGTGCGGGTGGAGCGCGGAACCGGGAAGATCACGCTCGACAAGCTCGTCTGGGTGGACGATGCCGGAACGATCGTCAACCCGCTCCTTACCGAAGGGCAGATCCACGGGGCCTTCGCCCAGGGCTTCGGCCAGGCCTTCCTCGAGCACGTGATCTACGACGCCGACGGCCAGCTCCTGACCGGGACGCTGATGGAGTACGCGGTCCCCCATGCGGGCGACGTGCCGGAGCCCGTCCTCGACAAGACCGTGACGCCGTCGCCGTGGAACCCGCTGGGCGCCAAGGGGGTGGGGGAAGGCGGCTGTATCGCCGTGCCGCCCGCCATCGTCAACGCGGTCGTGGACGCCCTCGCTCCCTACGGGATCACCCACGTCGACATGCCCCTCACCCCGGAGAAGGTCTGGAGAGTGATCCGACGCGCTTGACGGCTTCCGGGGGACGCCCTAGAATGGCCCGGACTGAACGAATGTTCACCCGAGGGCAGCGATGACAACCGCCCAGACGGCTGCGGCCCGCCGCATCTCCTACCAGCTCGACACACTCTGGGACTTCGACTACGAGCCCACCCACGCGGAGCTCGAGTCGCTCTACGAGACCGCCAAGAAGAACCAGTGGAACGGCTCCACCGCCATCGACTGGAGCCGGCCGATCGGCCGGGAGGGGCCGGTTCTGAACGTGGGGATGGCGTTCCAGGGGACCAACTTCTTCTCCCGTCTCACGGAGGAGGAGCAGAAGGAGGTGGAGATCAAGGTTTCGTCCTGGCGCCTCTCCCAGTTTCTCCACGGCGAGCAGGGGGCGCTTCTCGTGGCGAGCCAGCTCGTGAACCCGGTCCCCGAGCTGGACTGCAAGCTCTACGCCTCGACCCAGGTGGTGGACGAGGGCCGGCACGTGGAGGTCTTCGAGCGGTACGTGAAAAAGCTCCACAAGATCTACCCGGTGGACCCGCTGCTCAAGGGGCTCATCGACGAGATCCTGGCCTCGGAGCTCTGGGAGCTGAAGCTCCTCGGGATGCAGATGCTCATCGAGGGGCTCGCCATCGCCGCCTTCAACGTCATGCGGCGGCAGACCGGCGATCCCACGCTGGCGGCCCTCCTTGACTATGTGCTCCAGGACGAGGGGCGCCACGTGAGCTTCGGCTACTTCGCCCTTAAGCGCTCGATCCCCCTCATGGAGCCGACCAGGCGCGACTACCTGGAAGACTTTGCCCTCAAGGCGTGCGATGCCATGTACGGCCGGGACGAGCACACCGGCTTCCGCTCCATCCGGAACGTCTGGAACGAGATGGGCTGGGACGGCGAGGCGATCTGGCTGGACACGATCAGGCACTCGCAGACGCTGAAGGTGTTCAACCGGTTCCTCTTCACCGAGGTCCTGATCCCGCGCCTCCAGCGGCTGGGGCTCATGTCCCCCCGCGTCGAGCCGCGCTATCGGGAAATCGGGCTCCTCGAGTGAGGCGGCCGGCGCGGTGGCCCGGTCCAAGCTGATCCCGCTCGCCGCCGCCGCGCGCCTCATCGCCGACGGCGCCTCGATCACCCTCGGTGGCACGCTCCTCCACCGGACGCCGGCGGCCTTCGTGCGCGAGCTGGCGCGCCAGGGGCGGCGCGATCTCGAGCTGGTCAAACCCTCCCCGGCCTACGACCTCGACCTCCTCTGCGCGGCGGGGTGTCTGTCGCGCTCCAACGCCGGCATCGTGACCTTCGAGGCCAACTTCGGCATGGCGAAGAGCTTCCGCCGCGCCGTCGAGACCGGGCAGGTCCACCACACGGAGAACAGCTGACCCGTCATCTACGCGGGGATGCGGGCCGCATCCAACGGCATCCCCTTCGAGCCCATCGCCGGTCTCACCGGGAGCGACATCCCGGCGGCGGCGGGCTTTCGCACCGTCAAGGATCCCTACACGGGCGTCGAGCTGTACGCCATTCCCGCCATCAGGCCCGACTGGGCGGTCATCCACGTCCAGGAGGCCGACGCCCTCGGCAACGCGCGGATCTACGGCTCACCGTACTGGGACCTGGTGATGTCGCGCGCCGCGGCGCGCGTGATCCTGACGGCCGAGCGCATCGTGGCGACCGAGGAGCTGACGAAGCTTCCCGAGCTGACGCGGATCCCTCACTTCCTGGTGGAGGCGGTCGTGCACGCGCCTGAGGGTGCGCGCCCGACGAGCTGCCATCCCTACTACGGGATCGACGCGGACGGGGTCCACGCGTATCTGGCGGCTGCCGACCGCCCGGAGACGCTTCGGGCCTACCTGGACAGCACCGACCTCGCCCACCGCTCTGTCGAGTCACCCTCTCCCCCCGACGGGGCGAGGGTAGGGTGAGGGGGTGACGCGCTTCCCGATGGAGTTCGGTCCTCCCGAGATGATGGGCGTGGCGATGGCCAGGCTCCTGCGGGACGGCGAGCTGGTCTTCAACGGCGTCGGGTCCATCCTGCCGATGCTCGCGATCGAGGTGGCCCGCCGCCTCTACGCGCCGAACCTCGTCTACCTCAACATCGGCGGCGGGATCGACGCGCGCCCGGAGACACTCCCGTTTTCCTCGACCGACCCGTCACTCCTCGCGGGCAGTGCCGGCATCGTGGACCAGGTGGAGTTCTACCAGCTCGTGATGCGGGGCGGGGTGGACGTGATGTTCATGGGCGCCGTCCAGATCGACCCGGCGGGGCGCACCAACTCGAGCGTGATCGGCGACCTGAGCCGACCGACGGTACGGCTCCCGGGAGGGGGCGGCGCGGCGGTGGTCCTGCCGACGGCCCGGCGCGTGATCCTCTGGCGCACCAAGCACGACCGCCGTACCTTCGTCGAGAAGCTCGACTTCGTCACCGCCACGGGCAACGTGGACCGCGTCGTGACCCCGCTCTGCGTGCTCCGGCGCGTGGAGGGCCGCCTGGGGGTGGAGAGCCTCCACCCCGGTGTCGCCGCCAGGGACGTGACGGAGAACACCGGCTTCCCCCTCGCGATCCCCCGTGATTGCCCCGAGACGCCGCCGCCGACGCCCGACGAGCTGGCCGTGATCGGCGAGTTCGACCCCAGGAACTACCGCGCCCTCGACTTCAGGTGAGCCGTTCCGAACGACGCCTTCGCGCTCAGAGGGCCAGCTCGTGACCAAGGACGAGCTGAAGCGCCGCCTCCACGAGGCGATCGACCGGCGGGCTGATCACATCGTCGCGATCGGTGAGCGGGTCCGGCGCCACCCCGAGCTCGGTTTCAAGGAGGTCAGGACCGCCGCGCTCGTGGCGGAGACGTTCCAGGGGCTCGGGCTGGCGCCGAGGACCAGCCTGGCCCTCACCGGAGTCCGCGCTGAGCTTCAGGGTCTCGCCGGCGCCGGCCCGACGTTCGCGCTGCTCGGCGAGCTCGACGCTCTCAGGGTTGCCGGGCACCCCGACGCCGATCCGGACACCGGAGCCGTTCACGCGTGCGGCCACAATGCCCAGATCGCGGGGCTGCTCGGTGCTGCGATGGCGCTCGTTGACGCGAAGGCGATGGAGCACCTGGCGGGGCGGGTCGCGTTTTTCGCGGTGCCGGCTGAGGAGGGCGGCGACTTCGAGTGGCGCCTCGCCCAGGCGCGCGCCGGGAAGATCGAGTTCCTGGGCGGCAAGTCCGAGCTGCTGCGTCTCGGCCAGTTCGACGACGTGGATCTCGCGATGATGATCCACACGACGCCCCGGGAGGAGGATGGCAAGGCCAGCCTCCCGTCGTCGAACAACGGGCGCCTCAGCAAGGTGGTCCGCTACGTCGGGCGCGCGGCTCACGCGGGCAGCGCGCCGTGGCGCGGCGTGAACGCCCTCTACGCGGCGCAGATCGGCCTGGCCGCGATCAACGCCCTCCGCGAGACCTTCCGCGACGAGGACACGATCCGGGTCCATCCGATCCTCACCCACGGCGGCTCCCAGGTGAACGTGATTCCTGGCGAGGTTCGGATCGAAACCTATGTCCGCGGCAGGACGCTGGAGGCGATGCTCGATGCGAACGCGAAGGTGGACCGGGCCCTCCGCGCCGGCGCGCTCGCGCTGGGCGCCAGGGTGGAGATCGAGACCCTACCCGGCTACCTGCCGCTCCACTGCGATCCGACGCTGGCCCGCTACTTCGAGGCCAACGCCGTCGCCCTCCTCGGCGAGGGGCACTACCGCGAGGTCGCCCACCGCACGGGCTCGACCGACATGGGCGATCTGAGCCACGTCATGCCGGTGCTCCATCCCTACATGGGGGGTGCCCGCGGCACCGGCCACGGGCCGGACTACGCGATCGTCGACAAGCCGCTCGCCTATGTCGCGCCGGCCAAGGCCCTCGCCTCGATGGTCGTGGACCTGCTCTGGGACGGCGCCGCCGGCGCCCGCGAGGTTGTCGCGAACGCGAAGCCACGCCTCACGCGGGAGGGATACCTCGCGCTTCAGCGGGGCCTCGCCCGGCGCGAGGTCTACGAAGGGTAAGCGCCCGCCCGGGCATGCGCTATCGGAAGCTCGGCAGAACCGGGTTCGAGGTCTCCGAGGTGGGCTTCGGCGCCTGGGGGATCGGGGGACGATACTGGGGCGGGGCTGACGACGCCCTCTCGCTCAGGGCGTTACGGCGCGCCTTTGACCTCGGTGTCAACTTCGTGGATACAGCGCTGGCATACGGCGACGGCCACAGCGAGAGACTGGTGGGGCGGGCGATCAGGGAGTTCGGAGGCCCAATCCGAGTCGCCACCAAGATCCCGCCGAAGGCTGGCGGCTGGCCGCCGGCGCCGGGAACACCGGTCCGCGTGGCCTTTCCCGCTGACTATATCGTCAGCTCGACGGAGCAGAGCCTGAAGAACCTCGGACTCGACTGCCTCGAGCTCCAGCAGCTCCACACCTGGCGCGACGAGTGGCTCGTCGAAGGGGAGTGGCAGGAAGCGGTCAGCCGGCTGAAGGCGCAGAGGAAGGTCCGGGCCTTCGGGCTGTCGGTGATCGATCACCGCCCCGACACTGCACTCCGCGCCGTCGCCTCCGGGCTGATCGACACGGTTCAGGTCATCTTCAACATCTTCGACCAGTCACCGCGCGACGAGCTGCTTCCGTTGTGCCGGGCTCACGGTGTCGGCCTGATCGCGCGCGTCCCGTTCGACGAGGGGAGCCTCACGGGGGCGCTCAGACCCGATACGCGGTTTCCATCCGGGGATTTCCGCAGCCGGTATTTCCGGGGCGAGCGGCTCGGCGAGACCTGCCGGCGCGTCGTACAGCTCGCCTTCCTCGTCCGCGACGAGATCAAAAGCCTCGCTCAGGCGTCGCTCAAGTTCTGCCTGAGCCATGCCGAGGTCTCCACCGTGATCCCCGGGATGCGCAGGCCCGAGCACGTCGACGAGAACTGCGCCGCGTCCGATGGCATCCCGCTGAGGCCCGAGGAGCTCGCCGCCCTCAGGGCCCACGCCTGGCCCCGCAACTTCTACGAGTAGCGGTCTGGCTCGGACGGTAACTTCGCGATCCCGCCTTATGCGACTCGATCTCAGTCCGTCGTCGCACCCCTAATCGTGGTAAATTCAAGGGTGATGGGACGTGCCCGATCACGGATTCGCATCTGGTGGGAAAACCCACCGAGCGCCGCGCTCACGATCGAGCGTGAGCTGCCAAGTGGGCGAACCACCGAGCGTGTGCTCGGACCGCGCGGGCTTCTAGATCTCGACGAAGCGGCTGCAGTGCTCGGACGATCGCCGGAGCAAGTTGCCCGTGCGATCCGCTCCGGGTTTCTCCGTGCTACCAGCCGGCAGATTAGTGGTGCACGCGCCGGCCGGCGGCTCTATGTGACGGTTCAAGCCTGCGTGGACTTTCTGTGCGAAGAACGTGCCGACGTCGCAGCGGCTCGTCGGACGGAGAAGGAGCCAGCGATTCCTTGGGAGATCGTCCGGCAACGGCTATAACGCGGTGAGACGGTGGCCTACACCGTCGTCGTCCGCGACAGCGCAGGGCGTCGGCTCCAGCGTATTCCAGAACCTATTCGCTCCAACATCCGCCGTCGTATCGACCGGCTTGCTGACAACCCGCGTCCTCCGGGCGCTCAGCCCTTGAAGGGCGTGCAAGGTCTTTGGCGCCTCCGAGTCGGAGATTGGCGGGTTGTCTACGTAATTGACGACGAGCGGGGCGTGGTCGACATCCGGCTCATCGGACCGCGGGGCGAGGTTTACCGCGTAATTTGGACGCAGTGATCCTCGCTGTAATAAGTGTTGTAGTAGGTGGCCTAATTACTTGGTTGGTCACGCACGCCTACTATCGTCGCTCTACAGTCCAACCTCCTGCATGGGCCCGCCGTTTCATGGAGATGATCAAGGAGAAACTCCTGCACAGTGAGCCCAAAAGCGTGCAACGCGGATCGATAGAAGCCCCGAAGGGGGGAAAATCGGTTATAGCCGTCATTAATCCTGTCAATCCAATTCGTTCGGTCTTGGACTTCTCACCCACAGGCAACATTCGCGGCAGACTCTTGAACGAGACTACGATCGAGTTTGAGATAGACGAGATAGACGAGCATGCCAAGAAACCGTTGAAGATTTGGTTCCGGGTAGTAGAGCGGTAGCTAGCGTGACATGTGGTCCAGCACTGCCGGCTTCAGCACGCCGATGACGGGCAGGTTGCGGTACCGCTGCGCGTGGTCGAGGCCGTAGCCCACGACGAACTTGTCGGGAATCTCGCGCCCGACGTAGTCCACGTGGAGGTCGATGATGCGCTGGGCGCGCTTGTTGATGAAGGCGCAGACCTTGAGCGAGGCCGGGTTGCGCGTTCGAAAGTTCCGGAGCAGGTAGGAGAGGGTCAGGCCCGTGTCGATGATCCCCTCGACCACGACGACGTCCCGCCCCTCGATCGAATCGTCCAGGTCCTTCCGGATGCGCACGACGCCCGACGATGTCGGGCCATAGGACGAGATGGAGATGAAGTCCACCGTCACCGGGACAGTCAGCGTGCGCAGGAGGTCGGCCAAGAAGACCACCGAGCCCTTGAGAACCGCGATCAAGTGCAGCGTCCGGTCGGCATAGTCCTTGGAGATTTCCCGCCCCAGACGCTGGACCTCGGCCTGGATCGCCTCCTCGGACAGCAGGATCGCTTCCAGGTCCTCGTACACGCGCTACCGTCCGGTGGTGTCGCTGGACGCCGCGCGCCAGCCGAACTTCCGTGCCAGCGCGAGACAGTCCTTGCGTGAGAGGAGGCGGATCCGCACATCGGGGTGGAGGGCCTGGAGCTTCCTGATCTTCCGATGCTTCGCCGTCATCAGGCGCTGCTCCTTCGTCGTCAGCTCGATGAAGAGGTCGTGCTCGGGGAGATAGAAGTCAGGGGTGAAGGCCTCGGTGACCCGCCCCATGTCGTCCCACTCGAGCGGGAAGGTCGTGGGCTCGTACTCCCAGGCCACGCCGTAAAAAGTGAGGAGCCGGGCGAACTCGCGCTCGCTCGAGTGGGCGAAGGCCGTTACGTCCGGCTGCCGGGCTTGATCGCGGGGGTTCCGCTTTTGCAGAGGGGGCAGTCCTCCGGCTTGTACGTCGGGATGGTCAGCGTCGCGAGAGCCGCCTTCTTCACGGGGAACGTCGTCGTGCCCCCGCTCCTGTCGATGAGCGAGCCCACCCCGATGAGGAGGCCGCCGGCCGCTTCGACGACAGCGATGACCTCACGCGTCGAGCCCCCGGTGGTGATGACGTCCTCCACGACCAGGCAGCGCTCGCCGGGTCGGATCTCGAAGCCCCGGCGGAGGCGCATCGCGACGCCCTCGCGCTCCGTGAACAGCGCGCGCGCTCCCAGGGCGCGCGCCACCTCGTGGGCGACCAGGATTCCCCCGAGGGCGGGACCGACGACGAGTTCGACGCGGTCGCCGGCGAAGGGCCTGGCCAGCTCGCGGCAGAGCGCCTGAGCGTGTCCGGGGTGTTCGAGTACCTTCGCGGATTGGAGGTACACGTCCGAGTGGGATCCCGAGGTCAGGAGGAAATGGCCTCTGAGGAGCCCGCCGGTTTGCTCGTAGAGGGCGAGGACCTCTTCCTCCGTCATATCTCGGAGGGGGGCGCACCCTCGCCGACCCCCCGCGCTCTCGCGCGGGTGTGGCGCGGGTACACGCCCCTTCCGAACCTCCCCCCTGTAGTTCGAGCGTGGCGGGTTCGGCCATGCCGTGAGGCAGGCCACCCGCCGCGCGAGGCCCGAGCTGATTGCGCGGGCGAAGCCCGCGCTCGACTCGACTGTCTCATGCGCGTGCCATCTCCTCCAGGATGGTGAGGGCGGCTCTGGCTGGGTCAGGGGCGCCGGTGATCGGGCGCCCGACGACCAGGTAGTGGGCGCCGGCCTTGAGCGCCGCCTCGGGGGTGGCGACGCGGGCCTGGTCGCCGGCCTCGCTCCCCGCCGGCCTCACGCCGGGGGCGACGAGGACCCAGTCCTGCCCGAGCGCGCGCCTGAGAGCCCGGATCTCCTGGGGGGCCGCAACGCTGCCATCGGCGCCCGCGGTCTTCGCGAGCTGAGCCAGGTGGAGGACATGGCCCTCCACCGAGAGGGGGACGTTCAGTTCGCGCTGGAGCGTGGCCCGGTCGAGACTGGTGAGAACGGTGACAGCCAGGCAGAGGGGCTTCGCGACGTTGAACTCGCGGGCGGCCGTCTCCGCGGCCCTGGCCGCCGCGGCGAGCATCGCTGAGCCGCCCGACGCGTGAAGGGTCAGCATGGCGACGCCGAGCCGGGTTGCTTCTTTGACGGCGCCGGTCACCGTGTTGGGGATGTCGTGGTACTTGAGGTCGAGGAAGACCCTCCCGCCGCGCTTCTGGATCAATTCCACGGCGGCCGGGCCCGCGGCGGTGAAGAGCTGGGCCCCGACCTTGAAGAAGGAGGTGACGCCCTGGAGCCGGTCGAGGAGGCGTTCGGCCTGGGCCAGGCTCTCGACGTCGAGGGCGACGATGAGCCGGTTCCTGAGGTCATCCACCCGCGTGGTACTCCTGGAGGGACTGGACGGCCAGCTCGCCCTTGAGGAGGGCCTCGATCCCTGCGACGGCAGCCTGGGCGCCGTCCACGGTCGTGTAGTAGGGGATGCTCTGCATGACCGCGGTCCGCCGGATGAGGTACGAATCCTTGCGCGCCCGGCCGTCCTCGGGCGTGTTGAACAGGAGCGCGATCTCGCCGCGCTTCATCAGGTCCACGATGTTGGGGCGCCAGCCGTCGGCGACCTTGTGGATCACGTCCACGGTCATCCCGTGCCGCGCCAGCACCTTGGCCGTTCCCTGAGTGGCGACGAGCGAGAAGCCCATCTCGGCGAGGCGCTTGGCGAGCGGCACGGCCGCGCGCTTGTCCCGGTTCTTCACCGAGACGAAGACCTTCCCCGCCGTGGGGAGCGGCGAGCCGGCGGCGAGCTGGGACTTGACGTAGGCCTTTCTGAAATCCCGGTCGATCCCCATGACCTCGCCGGTCGACTTCATCTCGGGTCCCAGGACGACGTCAACGCCGGGAAACTTGACGAACGGGAAGACAGACTCCTTGACGGCGATGTGGGCGACCTCGCGCTCCTCGCCGAAGCCGAGGGCCGCGAGCCGCCGCCCCAGCATGACCTTGGTCGCGAGCTTCGCCAGCGGCGCGCCGATGGCCTTCGAGACGAAGGGGATGGTCCGGGAGGCGCGCGGGTTCACCTCCAGGACGTAAATGGTCTCGTTCTTCACCGCGAACTGGACGTTGATCAGCCCGACGACGGCCAGCTCTTCGGCCAGCGCCCGGGCCTGGGCCTTGAGGCGCTCGATCTGGTCGTCGCCCAGGGTGTAGGGCGGGAGCGCGCACGCCGAGTCGCCGGAGTGGATCCCGGCCTTCTCGATGTGCTCCATGATCCCGCCGATCACGACGCGCTCGCCGTCGGCGATCGCGTCCACGTCCACCTCGAGAGAATCCTCCAGGAACTTGTCCACCAGGATCGGGTGCTCGGGGGAGACCCGGACAGCCTCTGACATGTAGCGGGAGAGATCCGTCTCGTCCCAGACGATCTCCATCGCCCGTCCTCCCAGGACGTAGGACGGGCGCACGAGGACGGGATAGCCGATGGCTGCGGCGACCCGTGACGCCTCGTCGAAGGAGTGGGCGATCCCGCACGGCGCCTGGGCGAGGCCGAAGCGGGTCAGGAGCGCGCTGAAGCGCTCCCGATCTTCGGCCCGGTCGATGGCGTCGGGTGAGGTGCCGAGGATGGGGACGCCGGCCCGCTGGAGCGGGACGGCGAGCTTCAGCGGCGTCTGGCCTCCGAACTGGACGATGAGGCCGAGGGGCTGTTCCTTCTCGACGATATTGAGCACATCTTCCAGGGTCAGAGGCTCGAAGTAGAGGCGGTCCGAGGTGTCGTAGTCGGTGGAGACCGTCTCCGGGTTGCAGTTGACCATGATGGCCTCCACCCCGAGCTCCCTGAGCGCGAAGGCCGCGTGGACGCAGCAGTAGTCAAACTCGATCCCCTGGCCGATGCGGTTGGGGCCCGACCCCAGGATCACCACCTTGGGACGGTCCGTCCGCGGCGCCTCGTCCTCCTCCTCGTAGGTGGAGTAGAGGTACGGCGTGTAGGCGACGAACTCGGCGGCACAGGTGTCCACCATCTTGAAGGTTGCCCTGATGCCGTGCGCGAGTCTGAGCTGCCTCACCTCGAGCTCGGTGCGTCCCGTGAGCTCCGCGATCCGACGGTCGGAAAATCCCATCTGCTTCGCCCTGCGCAGCACCAGGGGATCGCGGAGCGCGACCTCCCGGATCACGGGCTCGAACTCGACGATCTCGCGGATCTGCTCGAGGAACCAGGGGTCGATCCGGGTGAGACCGTAAATCGCCTCGGTCGTGAACCCCTTGCGGTAGGCCTCGGCGATGTAGAAGACCCGGTCGGCGTTGGGAACCCGGAGCCGGGTCCGGATCTCCTCCGGGTCGGAGGCGGGGCCCTCGAGGGCGAGCCCCCAGCGGTCCTGCTCGAGGGAGCGGATCGCCTTCTGGAGGGCCTCCTTGAAGGTCCGGCCGATGGCCATCACCTCGCCCACCGACTTCATCTGGGTCGTCAGCGTCTGGTCGGCCTCGGGGAACTTCTCGAAGGCCCAGCGGGGGAACTTGACCACGCAGTAGTCGATCGTCGGCTCGAAGG
>JACQWB010000242.1 GCA_016209385.1 Candidatus Rokuibacteriota bacterium | reverse complement strand
TAAGCACCCCCGAGGAGAATCGGAGGGCGCCTGGACGGCCCCCTCCGATGCCTCCCCCAGAAATGGCGGTTCGAGCTGAGGGGCTGCCGACGAGCCGCAGGCATGGCAGTTCGAGCCGAGGCGCTTCGGCGCCGGCAGCTTCATCGCCGGCGCCAGCAACGAGGCGAGGCCCGAGCAAATCACGCGGAGGCGAGGCCCGAGTTGATTGCGCGGGCCGGGTACCCACGAAGTGGGTGCGCGCTCGAACGGCATTACTCCGACGCGCCCCGAGCCGGCGTCAGGTTCGGTGAGGGCCTGAGGGTCGAGAATCGGGGTAGAGCATCGCGTAGATATTCTGGCAGCGCGTCTCGCGCACCAGGAGCGCGACGAGAGCGGCGGCCAGAATGAACAGGCCACACACGCCGAAGGCCGCAGCGTAGGCCGAGAGCGGGTAGACCCGCGCGCCGCCCGCGAGCGCCCCAGCCCAGCGTGCATCGAGCACCGTCCCCACCGGCCACTGGGTGGCCGCAGCCCCGAACAGGCCGCCGAAGTTCACCACCGCCACGCTCAACCCCGCGAACTGGGGGGGATTGACCTCGCGACCGATCGGCCAGGTCAGGACAAACGCGCTGCCCATCATCCCCATGGCGAAGTAGAGCGTGTACACCCCCCAGAGCGGGAGGCCGCCGAGCGTGAGGAGAAAGGTCGCCCAGAGCACGAGCGAGCCCCAGCAGAGTCCCACGTAGAGCGGGCGCCGGCGTTCCAGGACCCGGTCCGACACATATCCGGTGAGGGGCCCGAACACCAGGATCGCGAGCGACGACGCCGTCGCGTAGATCGCCGCCTGAGGCGTGGTCAGACCATAAACGTCCCGGAGGAACGGAACCATCCAGAGCGTGAGGTTCGCCGAGGCCGAGTAGAGGCAGAACATCGTCAGGAACGGCGGCCACGTGTGCGCGTTCTTCAGCACCGCGGCCGCGCCCCCGAGGACCTGCGTGAAGGCCGGGGCCGCGGATGCCTGACCTGACCCGTTCGCGACAGCCTCGCGACTGCTCGCCGACTCCCCGGGATGGTCACGCACCACCCACCAGCAGAGGAGCGACGCCAGCACGGTCAGCCCGCCGACCAGGACGAAGGCGCCGCGCCAGCCCAGCGCCGATGCCAGAAGCGCGAGCGGCGCCGTAGCGATGAGCGCTCCCAGGGTACCCATGGTGGCCGTGAGCGCCGAGAGGGTTCCGAACCGGCGCGGGGAAACCACGTGGCCGCCACCTTGAGCGCGCCGACGAACGTCACCGAGGCCCCCGAGCCGACAAGAACGCGACCGACGAAGAGCGGGCCCGTGCTTCCGGCCGACCCCATCAGGACCGTGCCCAGCCCCATCAGCGTGCCGCCCACGGCCACGACGCGCCGCGCACCCCAGGCGTCCACGAGCACGCCGGCCGGGATCAGGAGCCCGGCGTAGAGGTAAAAGTACACCGCCGAGAGGAGACCCAGCAGCGCCCCGGTGGCGTGAAAGCTCTCCATCAGCTCTTTGGCGATCACGCCCGGCGCCACGCGGTGAAAGAACGCGACGAGAAAGATCAGCGAGGGGATTCCCCACATCAGCCACGGCATGAACCGGCGCGACCGATCGACGCTCGGCATCACCGAGCAGTCTCGCTGAGCGGGAACGGCCGGCACAGGGGGAAGCGCAGCGCCGAGACGGCTCTCACGGCAGAGAGATACCATCCGCGCTCGCCTCCCGCAAGTCGAGAGCGTTGCAAAGGCGCAGGATGTGGCCTACCATAGCCCTGTTCGTTCGAGGCGCCACCCGTACCAGCTCAGGAGGTTCGCCGTGCACTTCGGCTGTGCGCTCCCCGGGCGTGGGCCCCTGGCCAAGCCCGACATCGTGCTGAAGCTGGCGCAGGCGGCCGACCGGCTCCGCTACTCCTCGATCTTCGTCTCCGATCACGTAGTCCTCCCCACTGCGACGCGCTCGGTGTACCCGTATCACCCGTCGGGGCAGTTCCCCGGCGGCGCCGCTCAGGATTATCTGGAGCCCCTGACCCTCCTGAGCCACCTGGCCGCGGCCACGAAGAAGATCCGGCTCGGAACGAGCGTGCTCGTCGTCCCGTACCGGAACCCGCTCGTGACGGCCAAGATGCTCGCCACCGCCGATGTCCTCTCGGGCGGGCGCGTCATCCTGGGCGCCGGCGTCGGCTGGCTCGAGGAGGAGTTCGTCGCCCTCGGCTCCCCGTCCTTCAAGGAGCGCGGGCGCGTCACGGGGGAATACCTGCGCCTCATGCGCGAGTGCTGGACGAAGGACCAGATCCGCTTCGAGGGGAAACACTACCGCGTCAGCGACATCGTGTTCCTGCCGAAGCCCGTCCAGAAGGGCGGGATCCCGATCTGGATCGGCGGCCACACCGACGCCGCGCTCCGGCGAGCGGGCGAGTTGGGGGACGGCTGGCACCCGATCGGGCTCCGTCCCCCGGCGCTCCTCCACCCGCCGGAGTACCGGGACAAGGTGAAGCAGATCCACGCCTGGGCCGAGCGCGCAGGCCGGGACCCCCGGGCGATCACGCTCACGTTCCGGGTCCCGATGGAGGTCTTGCCCAGGCGCGCCAAGGCCCCCGGCGGGGACCGGCAGATGTTTCGGGGCACGGCGGACCAGGTGGTCGCCGACATCCGCCAGTACCAGGCCCTCGGCGTCACCCACTTCGTTTTCGACTTTCCGGTTCCCGACCTCAAGCAGATCCTGGCCGGCATGGAGCGGTTCGCGGCGGAAGTGCTCCCGAAGGTCAGGCGAGCCCGCTGATGGGAGACGAGCTGAGTCCCGGGGTCGGGGCGCTCCTCAACGCGGGGCGGATCGCCCGGCTTGGGACCGCAGACTCGGCAGGCCAGCCGCTGGTCGTACCGGTCTGCTATGCCTTCGACGGCCGGCACTGCTACTCGGCCCTCGATGCGAAGCCGAAGCGCGCCCCGGCGGACCGGCTCAAGCGGGTCCGGAACATCCGCGAGAACCCGCGCGTGTGCCTCGTCGTGGATCACTACGACGAGGACTGGAGCCGACTCCGCTACGTCGTGCTCCAGGGGCGGGCTGAGCTCCTCACGGGCGGGCCCGAGTTCGGCCGGGCCGTCGACCTCCTCCTCAACAAGTACCCGCAGTACCGGACGATGGGGCTCGATCGCGAGTCCGGCCTCGTCATTAAGATCATCCCCGAGCGGGTCGTCCAGTGGAGTTCGAGCCGAGGGAGTTCGGAGGAGCCGCAGGCGACGACACGCACGAGGCGAGACCCGAGTAGATCTTCGAGCCGAGGGGCTCCGGACGAGCCGCAGGCGAGGACAGCCACGAGGCGAGACCCGAGTAGATCTTCGAGCCGAGGGGCTCCGGACGAGCCGCAGGCGAGGAC
>JACQWB010000241.1 GCA_016209385.1 Candidatus Rokuibacteriota bacterium | reverse complement strand
TCTCCCACACGGCCCGACGGTCCCGGATACCATCCACGGCGTCATCACGGCGCGCATTGACCGGCTGCCCGAAGAGACCAAGCGGGTCTTGCAGGCCGCGTCCGTTCTCGGCCGGGAAGTGTCCCTCAGGCTCTTGAACGCCACGTGGGAGGGGTCCGGAAGCGTAGAGACCCATCTCTCAGAGCTCAAGCGGATCGAGTTCCTCTATGAACAGACCTGGGCCACGGAACCGGTATATCTCTTCAAGCACGCCCTGACGCAGGAGGTGGCTTACGAGAGTCTCCTGACCTCTCGCCGCCAGGCCCTCCACGCGGCGGCCGGTCAGGCCCTCGAGGGGCTCCATGCGGATCGCCTCGAGCAAGTCTACGATCGCCTGGCGTACCACTACTCGAAGACCGAGGATTCTGCGAAAGCGGTCGAGTATTTGGTTCAGTTCGCCAGACAGGCGACGCGGAAGTTTGCCCATGCCGAAGCTGTCAAAGCCCTTCACGAGGCCTTGGGTCATGTGGAGCGCTTGTCGGCCGAGGAGTGGGAGGCTCGGCTCATGGACATCGTGCCTCGTCTTGCCCGCTCCCTCTCAGCCCTAGGCCGCTTCCAAGACGCCCTCGATCTCCTCCTTCGCCAACGGGACCGCGTCGAGCAACTCCAGAACCCCTTGATAACTGGCCGCTACTATCTACTGTTGGCTCGCACTTATACGTTCCTAGCCGATCACGAGGGGACGGCCCAGAGCGCCAATAGAGCTATTGAGGAGGCCATGCAATGCAATGACGAGGCGACGATGGGGAAAGCCTACTATGTGCTCGCGTTGGAAGATTACAGATCTGGGCAGTTGGAGCCGGGTGTGGAACATGGCCGAAAGGCCGTCTCTCTGCTGGAACGGACAGAGGAACGGTCATGGCTGGGCATGGCCTACTTCGTCGTAGCAATGAATTATGGGTTTCTGGGAGACCTTGAACCGACTCTGGAGGCTGCAGCCCAGGCCTACGCCATCGGAGAGGCCCTCGGGGACCCGCGTATTCAGACCCCCGCCGCTTGGGTGATGGGGGATGTCTATGTGATGAGAGGGGAATGGGAGGCGGGGATCGAGACGTGTCAGCGAGCCGTCAAGCTCGCGCCCGACCCTCACAACACTACCGATGCCTTGGCTCATTTGGGGATCGCCTATATGGAGAAGGGAGATCTCGCCCAGGCGATCGCCTTGCTCGAGCAGTCGGTGCAGCAGTGGAGCCTGTTTCGGCTCCGTCAAGACCAGGCCATGTTCACAGCATTTCTGAGCCGCGCCTATCTTTTGAACGGCCAGCAAGAAAAAGCGCTCAACCTTGCGATGCGGGGCTTAGAACTCGGTTGGGGCACGAAGTATTCGCAGGCGGTCGGACTTGCCCAGTGGGCCCTCGGCTTGATTGCCCAGGCGAGAGGCAAGTTCTCAGAAGCAGAGAGGCATTTCAAAGATGCTCTCGGAACCTTTACCTCGATCAATGCCCGATACTTCGTGGGACGCACCCACCTGGACCTGGCCGCCCTCACCCATGCCCGTGGAAACCGTGAAGCGGCCAGGACCCACCTGAAGGAGGCTCACGACCTGTTCACGGCCTTGCGCGTGCCCAGGTACGTTGAGCGAACCGAGCAGCTCGCCATGGAGTTCGGGGTGCCCCTCTCGGAGGAGCCCCCCCGATGATGTCTGGGGCTCGCTCAAAGAGGTGCGATCAGATGATGGCGAGAGGTCACCCGCTCTTCGGGGGGCCCATCGTCGGGTCGAGGGGAACCTCGTCAAGGTTCGACGGCGAACTCTTGCGGGAACCGGCTTCTATTTCGTGGACCAAGCGCACGAGAGCTTCGTTCACGGGGGTCGCCACTCCATGCTTCTTCCCCCAGGACACGATCACGCCGTTGATCGCGTCCACCTCGGTCTTCCCGCCCCGCGCGAGGCTCTGAAGCATCGAGGACTTGAGGCGCCGATACCTGAGCCCCACGAGCCGCAGCAACGCGTGCTTCGTCCACAGGCTCAACCCGGAGGCCATTCCAGAGCCCGTGTCGAGACTCAATCTCTCAGGCCGTAGCCTCCCGTGGCCACCGCATAGAGCCGCATCCTCGCTGCGCGGGCAACCCGCACGCCCTCCGTGGCGACGGCGAGGAAGACCTGCCGAGCCCGCTTGTCCGCCAGCATGTCGCCGAGTGTGAGCCCCGTCACGGCGCCCGTGGTGGTAATGCACGAGTTCACGATGAGCTTGGAGTAAAGCGCGCCCCGGATATCCTCGACCAGCTCCGCGGAGTAAGTATGCGCGAGTAAGCGTTTGACGAGCTGGAGGCGGGGCGTCAGGGTGCCGTCGAGCCCGCCGAGCATGAAGCGGCCACTGCTTGTCACCTCGATGTGCCCCGGCCCGACCATCGTGGATCCCCACTCCACGACGCACCCCAAGACCCTGTCGGCGCCGAGTACCGACGAGGCCTCGTCCACCGTGATCCCGTTCTGAAGCGTGACCACAAAGCCGCCCTCGGAGAGTTTGCCCTTCAGCCGCCTGGCGGCGTCGAGGGTGTCGAATGTCTTCACCGCTAGGAAGGCGACGTCCACGGGACCCTCGAGGTCCTCGATGGCCTCCACGGCTCGGAGCCTCCCCACGTAGCGCCCCCGGGCTCCGTGCACGACGAGGCCCCTCTCCTCGATGGCGCGTCGAATCTCGGGACGCTTCACAGCCGCCTGCACCGGGAGCCCGGCTTTGGTGATGAACGCCGCGACAGGGCCCCCAACGGCGCCGGCCCCGATCACCGCGACTCTCGGAGTTCCCGCGGACATCAGGTCGCGAGCCGGCGGCGAGCCGTCGTCAGGGCGGCGAAGCCCGCCATGAGCCGGGCAGTATCGTCGAAGGCGAAGGGGCGTCGGCTGACCAGCATGAATGCCTCCCACGAGAGTCGGGACACGAGCAGGCGAGAGCATTCTGCGCCCGAGTCCCGCACCTCGTCAAGCCGGTCTGCCTTCCGCGCGAACATTCGGCTACGCTCTCTTCACAGCCGCTCATCATCGGCTGCGTCTTCATCTTCTACATGGGAGTGACCTCTGACCTGACCCCGCCGACCTGCCTGTCCCCGTTTGCCGCCGCCGGTATCGCCGGCTCCCCGCCCATGGCGACGGCGATCCAGGCGATGCGCCTCGGGGCCGTGCTCTATATCGTCCCCTTCATGTTCGTCTACGCTCCGCCGCTCCTCATGATCGGCTCGCTCCCCGAGGTGGGCGTGGCCACCCTGACGGCCGGTGTGGGGATCTTCTGCCTGGCCGCGGGGCTCCAGGGCTGGCTCCTCTCGAAGGCGACGCTTGTGGAGCGCGGCCTCCTGCTGGCGGCTTCGCTTCCTTTGGTCACCCCGGGCCTCTACACCGACCTGGCAGGGGCGGGGCTGCTCGCCCTTGCCTTGGTCCTTCAAACGCTCCGGGGAAGGCGGGAGGTGGCGCGTGCGGCCACTCCTTCGCTGGATTAGCCTGCTCGCGAGCGGCCTGGTCCTCTACGCGCTCGGTGCCGCGCGCTTCCACCACCACAACTTCCCCGTCTTCCTGGCGCTTCTCCTCACCCTGGCGGTCGTGACGCTCGTGGTCTTCCTGCTGACCAGGGAGGCGGGCTAGCAGAGGGAAGTCCCGCGCCGTCGCGCGTCAGTGCGAAACCCGCAGAACGACCTTGCCGAAGTGCTTGCGGCTCTCCATGTAGCGGTGCGCCTCGCTCGCGTCCTCTAGCGGAAAGACGCGATCGACGACGGGCTTGAGCCGGCCCGCCTCGAGCAGCGGCAGCATCGCTTCCAGCTCGCCCTTCGTCGTGCTGTTGGCGCCGATCAGCTTGAGCTCCTTGTGGAAGACGTAGGCCACGTTCATCGAGACCTCGTACCCGGCCGTGCCGCCCGTGGTCACGAGGCGGCCGCCGCGGGTGAGGCTCCGGATCGATCTGTCCCAGACGTCGCCGCCCACATGCTCGAGGACGACGTCAACGCCGCGCTTGTCGGTGCGGCGCATGATCTCCTGCTGGAAGTCCTGGGTCGCGTAGTTGATGCCCTCGTCCGCGCCGAGCGCTCTGGCGCGCTCGAGCTTCCAGTCGGCGCTTGCCGTCACAAACACGTAGGCGCCGACGAGCTTGGCGATCTGGACGGCCGCGGTGCTGACCCCGGAGCCGGCAGCGTGGATCAGGACGGTTTCGCCCGGACGGAGGTTGGCGTTGGTCACCAGCATGTGCCAGGCCGTGCCGAACGCGGTGGGGAAGGCGGCGGCCTCCTCCCAGCTCATGCTGTCGGGAATCGGGATGAGGTTGATGGCCGGGAGCTTGACGTACTCGGCGTAGGCCCCCGGCAGATGGGCGCCGAGGTACTTGTAGTCGAGGGCGCAGCGGTTCGGGTGCCCGCTGAGGCACTGCTCGCAGCGCCCGCACGGAACCACCCACCAGGCGGTCACGCGCTGGCCCACGCGCACAGGCGCGCCCGCCTCCGGGTCGATCTCCGCGACTTCGCCGCTAAAGTCTGACCCCAGGATGTGAGGAAAGCCGGGGTTGGGCTTGTAGCGCCCCGAGCGGGCCATCAGGTCGAAGGCGTTGAGGGACACCGCGTGGATGCGGACGACAGCGTCGCCGGGACCGAGCTGGGGTCCCGGAACCTCCGCGTACCGGAGCACGTCCGGTCCGCCGTATTCGAAGTAGATTGCGGCTTTCATCGTCGCTCCGTTCTCCTGACCTTTTGATTAGCTGCCGGCGAAGCTCACATCGACCCGGCCATTGAATTCCGGGACCGTCTCGAAGCGGTGTTCCACGGCGTCATCGACATCGCGGAAGACATAGAGCTCGAGGGGAACACGCGTCGCTCCCGTGAGCGCGCAGTGGAAAGCCCCGGCCCGGGCGTCCCACCCGGCGCCGGCGAGATGAGTGTCGAACTTGCCGCGCGCGTACTCGGCGATCAGCTCGTAGGGGACGTTTCGCTTATCATGCCGGGCGGTCAGCTCCTCGTAACGGCTTAGGAGCGCGCGCCATTCGGCCTCGGAGAACTGCTCGGTGAAGTGGGAGTGGGTGATGGACCCGCCGAAGAACAGGCTGTCCAGCCCGAGGCGGGTGTGGGCGGCGAGGCGCTGGGCTGCCGCTTCGATGTCGTTTCTGCCCCGGTCGCCTCGATAGGTCGTCAAACCGTTCAGGAAATCCCACATGTAGGGCCCGAAGCCGCCGGCACGGTTGTAGAGAAAGCGGCCGTTGGGAAGATACCCCCGAGCGTAGTCGAAGCTGGGGTAGTGGTTGAAGACCACGAAGAGGTCGCGCGTGTCGGGAAGGTAGTCGAGCGCGTAGCTCATCGAGCCGTAGGGCGCGGGCCGCCAGTCCACGTGGATGTCGGTCCAGCGCTCGTCCGGCAGCGTGATGTTCATCTTGAAGCAGATCCCGCGCTCCTTGAGGAGGGGCACCACCGGCGAGCTGTATTCGTGGTCGTGGTCGCTGAGGATCCTGGACGGCCGGACCCCCCACCGGGCGAAGAGCTCATCCACCTCCTTCATGATGGCGCGCAGCTCCGGCTCCGGGTACGGCCCGCGCTCGTCGCCATAGAAGATGCTCGTGCCGGGTGCCAGGGTGTGGGGGGCGAACTGGGCCCGACCGCTGGCATGGAGCTCGGAGATCCTGCGCGCGCCGTCGCCCGTGACCGCCCGCATGCAGAGACAAAGGGAGGGCGTGTGCCCGAACTCGTTGAGCACGTCCACGAAGCGAAAATCCTGGGCCGTGCGCCAGAGGCCGTTACAGTCGTCGAAGCGGAGTCTGACGAACGGCGGCATCGCCTTCATCACGAACGGTTTCCGCGCGCCCCAGACGATGGACTTCCAGAAGAGGTCGTCCAGACCGTGGGCGTGGCCGAAGTACTGGAGGAGCCAGAGCCTGGGCGAGACGAGCCATTGGACCGCGCGGCCCTGGCCGATGCGTGTCGCGATCACCGCGGGAGCGCCTGCCGCCGTTTCCGCGAGGATAGAAGCCCCCGGTCCTTTGAGGCGGGTCAGCGCTATCGGCACCGGCATCCTGAACCGGTGGGTGGCGCCGGCGTCCTGGGTGTAGGAGATGAAGTGGCTGTTCTGCGAGACCACGAGGGCGTCAGCGCCGTCCACGCCGACCCGCCCGCCCGCATGCGACCCGGCGAGGCCGAGCGCATCCGAGAGAGAGTCAGAGTATGCCCCCAGGTCGTGGTCGAAGTTGACCAGGCCAAGGCCCCCTTCGAGCGCGTTCAGGAGCGCTTTCAGGTCTGACGGCTTGAGTCGAGGGCCCAGGTGTTCCTGCGCGATGACGGCGGCGGCGTGGCGGGCGAGGTCGCGCGCGGCGAGTGGTCCTCGGGCGAGGTCGTGGAGCCGGTAGGGCATCCCGAAGTGAGCCAGGGCCGCCAGGACGGTCTCGCCCACGTGAGCGTACTCGCTCTGCGAGCTATCGACCAGGACGAGGAGCGTCGCGTTCCCTTCGCTCTCCCTCGGCGCGCAGAACGACGCGACCGGCATTCATGACCCTCAGAGGCTAGCCGAGCTCCCCAAGCTCCGCCTCCGCCTGCTCCAGCCAGAACCGCATGGGGTCAGACGAGCTGCTGACGCGATCTTAGTGTCGGATCTGAGGAGGGGTCAAGTACGCGAGGAACTCCCTCAGCGCCGCGGTGGTCTCGTCGGGCCGCTCGAGCTGGACGTAGTGGCCGGCTCCCGAGATGAGCACCAGGCGCGCGCCAGCGATGTGATCCCGGAGGAACTGCGCGTACTTCGGGGGGGTGAGCTGGTCATCGGTCCCGCAGATCACCAGCGTCGGTGTGCGAATCTCCCCGAGCCGCGCCATCACGTCGAATGCGTCGCAGGCTCGGAAGTCCCCGATTACCACCGCCTGGGACGTGCTGAGCGTCTGCCGGATCAGCGACTCCAGCAGGTGGCCCGGGGCGCCCAGGCTCACAGCGAGCCGGCTGACAAAGCGCACCCCCTCGGGGTAGTCTCGAGCCAGGAGCTCGAAGATCTTGGGCAGAACACGCAGGCGTGCCCCGGTGCCGACCAGGACAAGCCCGGCCAGGTAGTTCGGATGCGCCAGCGCGAACGCTTGCGCCACCGCCCCGCCCATCGAGTGGCCGCACAGCACGACTTTCGAATGCCCGAGGGCGTCCAGGAGCTCCCGCACGGCCCTGACGTAGTCGGCGATTCTGTCGCAGCCCGGACCGCCGGACTGGCCGTGCCCGGGCAGGTCCAGCGCGACCATCTGCGCGATGTCGGTCAGCTCCTCAAGCTGGCGAATCCAGAGCCCGGCGGCGCCGCCCGCACCATGCACGAGGCAGAGGCGCGTGGGACCGCCACCGGCCAGCAGGTAATGGATCGAGAGCCCGCTTACGAAGGCCGTCGGCATCTGGTTACTCCCCTTGTCCCAGCGAACATTCCACAAACGCTCGGTGGCGCACGCCAGGGGCAGGCTCGCTCACGTGTTAGAGGCCCATTGTCTGGTTCCAGGACATATAGTACATTACCGGCATCTTCAGACCATTGGCCCTGTTGGGGCCGTTGTCGTGCAAGAGCGAGGTCCCGCCCGCTTGCGTGGAATTTGTAACCTGATTGCGTCGCACGGCATCTTGGGAATTCAACGAGGGAGGAACGGAACATGCGAGTGAAGCTGCTTGCCTCCGTGCTGGGGGCCCTGGTCGCGATCTTCGCTATCTCTGACATCGCGCCGGCCCAGACGACGGTCCGCTGGAAAACCGTGGCCACCAGTCGCCCCTTGCCACAGTTCGCACTCTGGACGTGGCTGGCGGACGAACTGGACAGGCGCACGAAGGGGCAGATCAAGGTCGACGTCGTGAGCCTGCCTGAGCTGGGCCTCACCGGCTTCGAGCTGGTGCGGGTCACCAAGGCGGGCCTGGTGGACATCGCCGACATCATCCTCGCCTACGTGGCCGGAGAGGTGCCCGTGGTCGAAGCGGTGGACCTCCCGGGGCTGTATCCGAGCCTCGAGACCTCCATCAAGGCTCACATCTCCTTCCTGCAGGCCGTGAAGAGGTACGAGGACAAGCTCGGGGGAGTCGTGCTGGGGGGCTACATCTGGCCGCACCAGGTCATCTTCAGCCGGAAGCCGATCCGGAGCCCGGCTGACCTCAGAGGGTTGAAGATTCGCGTGTACGGCGCCGGCCAGACGGAGTTCGCGCGGGCGCTCGGGGCGGAGGGGGTCCCCATCACATTCGCCGAGGTCTACACTGCGCTGGAGCGCGGAACCGTGGACGCGGCCTTCACCGGGACCTATCCCGGTTACGCGTTGAAGTGGTACGAGGTAACCAAGTACATGGTGGATGTTAATCACGGCCCGAACAGCGGCGTCCTGGTGGTGAGCAAGCGGAGCTGGGACAGGCTCACGCCCGAGGTTCAGGCGATCCTGAGGAAGCTCGGGGAGGAGTTCAGCGAGAAAGCGTGGGACCTGGGGCGGAAGAACACCAAGGAGGGCATAGACAAGAACGTCGAGAAGGGGATGGAGTGGGTGCCGATGACTCCAGCTATGGCCGCGGCGGTCCGGGAGACGCTGGCGAAGCACGTTCTCCCCGGCTGGGTGAAGCGCGCCGGGCCCGATGCCAAGCTGATCTTCAACCAGTACCTCGCGCCCCACGCCGGGATGAGTGTGCCCTGAGGGCTGTTGATTCGCTGAGGAGGACGCCGGAGGAGGCACGCTGTGCCGCGCCTCATCGACCTGACGATTCCCCTTGCGCCCGGGGTCGGCCACCCCATGTTCCGGAAGGTCCACATCGCCCCGTTCCATGTCCATGAGATCCACCGGCGCTCGAACGCTGACCTCTACATGGCGATCCATACCGCCACGCACATCGACGCCCCCTACCACTTCGTCGCGGGAGGAACGCCGATCGATCGGATCCCGCTCGACCGGCTCATCGGCGAGGGCGTCCTCTTCCGCGTGGAGCCGATCGCCCGGCCGCATCACCGCCTCAGCGTGGCGGACCTTCGGGGCTCGCTGGGCGGAAACGGCAGCGGGCTCAGCGGGAAGGTCGCGCTGGTCGCGACAGGCTGGTCGAACCGCGTCTTCTCCGACGCGCTCCGCTACTTCCAGGACAGCCCGACGCTGAGCCCGGAGGCAGCCGCATGGTTGGCTGACGCAGGGGTGAAGGCTGTCGTCCTGGATTGCGCTACGGACGCCCCTGAGCCGGTCCCGGTGGCCGAACAGGCCATGCCGGTGCATCGAATCCTGCTCGGGCGGGGCATTCCCATCGTGGAAAATTGTATCGACCTGGTGCAGATCCCGGATCGCCGCCACACCCTCTACGCCATCCCCCTGAAGATCCTGGACGAATCGGGCGCGCCGGCGCGTGTCTTCGCCGTGATTGAAGACTGAGGCAGCGCTGCTCCAGGCGTCGCCTTACAGGACTTCGGGCTCACGCCCTTGACAGGGCAGGGAGAATCTGCTATCGGTGGTGCGCACTTCTCCTAATCACCGCAGCTCACTCTGTGCGAGGGAGGCCATGTCATGATGGGATTTGGAAGAAAACCCTGCGGGGGCGCTGTTGCCGTGGCTGTGCTCGCTGGTCTCATGTCCGCAGCTGCGGCCCAGGAGCCAATCAGGGTCGGGGCGTCCATTTCCATGACGGGGACCTACGCGAAGCCCGGGAAATACACCCAGGAGGGGTATCTGCTCTGCGAGAAGGAGATCAATGACAAGGGCGGCCTCTTGGGCCGCAAAGTCCGCTTCGTCGTGTACGACGACAAGTCCGAACCCCCGACGGCCATCAAGCTCTACGAGAAGCTCATCACCGAGGACAAGGTGGAGCTGGTCATGGGGCCCTACTCCAGCCCCGTCACGAATGCTGCCTCGACGGTGAGCGAGAAGTACAAGAAGGTGATGATGGCCTCCCTCGCGGCCACTACCTCGATCTGGGAGCGCGGCTTCAAGTACCTCTTCATGACCATCTCCCCTGCCGAAGTCTACCTGGAGGGGCTGGTCGATCTAGCCGTCGAGCGCGGCCTTAAGACGATTGCCGTGATCAACGAAGATACTCTCTTCTCCAAGGCGGCAGCGAAGGGCACCATCGAGCTGGCGAAGAAGAAAGGGATGCAGGTCGTCTTCCACGAGGCCTACCCCAAAGGGACGACCGATTTCTCGGCCCTCCTCATCAAGATCAAGGCGCTGAACCCGGACGTGATCGCGGCGGGGTCCTACTTCGACGACGCGGTCGCCACGACCCGGCAGATGAAGGAGCTGGACGTCAATCCGAGGATGTACGGGGTCACGGTGGGAGGCGACCTCCCGGAGTTCCACCAGCTCCTGGGGAAGACCGCGGAGTACGTGTACGGGTCCAGCCAGTGGGAGAAGGGTCTTCCCTATCCCCGCATCAAGGAGTTCGTGGCGAACTACGAGAAGATGTGGAACCGGGAGCCCGTCTACCACTCGGCTGCCGCCTACGGGGCCTGCCAGATTTACGCTGAGGCCATCAAGCGGGCCAACTCGCTGGAGTCGGACAAGATTCGCGAGCAGCTCTTGAAGCTCAAGATGACGACCGCGTTTGGTGAGTACCAGGTGGACGAGCGCGGCTTTCAGGTCGCCCACAAGATGGTTCTCCACCAGTGGCAGGATGGGAAGAAGGTGACGGTCTGGCCTTCCCAGGTGGCGGAAGGGAAGCCGCTCTACCCGACCCCTCCCTGGTTGCGCCGCTAATGTCCGCGCGTCTCCGATAGCCCTTAAGGGGGTCTCCTGATGCCGGGAGACCCCCTTTCGTGTCTCCCATCCCTTCTCCGATCCCTCGCAAACAATGATGCCGGTCCAGATCACAGGGATGATGGTCCTTCAGATGGTTGTGTCCGGTCTCCTGGCCGGCGGGCTCTACGCCTTGGTGGCCCTGGGTCTCTCCCTCATCTTCGGCGTCATGCGCGTCATCAACGTGGCGCACGGGGCCCTCCTCATGCTCGGGGCGTACACGACCTACTGGCTCTTCGCTTGGTTCGGGATGAACCCGTTTCTCTCGCTCCTCCTCTCCGTTCCGATCCTTTTCGTGATCGGAGCGATCCTCCAGACGCTCTTCGTCCATCGGGTGGTCTACGCCCCCGAACTCTCCTCGCTTCTCCTCACCTTCGGGATCTCCATCTTCATCGCCAACGTCGCCATGCTGGCCTGGAGCGCCGATTATCGCTCGGTTGAGTTCCTGACGGGCTCGTTCATCCTGGGGCAGATTGCCGTTTCCAAACCCCGCCTCGTCAGCTTTGCCGTCGCCCTCGGGCTCACCGGGCTGGCCTTTCTCTTCCTCAACCGGACCAAGACCGGCAAAGCCATCCGGGCCACCTCCGAGCACCGGGATGTGGCCCAGGTGTGCGGGATCAACGTGCGCCGGATCGACTGGATCACCTTCGGCCTCGGGGCGGGGCTGGCCGGTGCCGGCGGGAGCCTGGTTTCCGTTATGTTCGCAGTCTATCCGGAGATGGGCCAGATCTACGTGTTCAAGTCATTCCTGGTGATCGTGCTGGGCGGGGCGGGGAACTACCCCGGGGCCTTTTTCGGCGGCCTGCTCCTCGGGCTGGTGGAGGGTCTGGCCTCTCTCTTCCTCACCGCCCAGCTCAGCGAGGTCATCGCCTACATCCTCCTCGTGATTATCCTGCTGGTTCGTCCCACGGGGCTGCTCGGGGGCCGGACATGATGACCGGAGTCCTGGGGCTCCTCCTGGCAGCCGTCGGCGGCCTGGCGATCCTGCCGCTGTTCGCCTCGGGCTACCTCATCAGCTTCACCATCCAGGTCTTTATGTGGATGGCCCTTGCGGGGAGCTGGAATCTCATCTCCGGCTTCACCGGCTACGTCTCCTTCGGACACGTGGCCTTTTTCGGGATCGGAGCCTACACCGGGGGCCTCCTCATCACAAAAGCCGGGTGGCACTGGCTGCCCGCTGGCCTGGCCGGGTGTCTGCCGGCCGTGGCCCTGGCCCTTGTGATCGGCTACCCCTGCCTGAGGCTGAAGGGCCCCTACTTCGCCATCGCCATGCTGGGGCTCAACGAGGTGGTGCGCGCCCTGGTCTCCTACTTCGAGGGCTTTACCGGAGGCGGTTCCGGGGTCTCCCTCCCGCCCATCCTTTCAATCGTGCCCGTCTACTACGCGATGGGGGGGGTCGCCGTGGCCGTCACGCTCCTCACCTATCGGATCATCACTTCTCAGTTCGGCCTTCGCTTGCTCTCTATCCGCGAGGATGAAATCGCCGCTGAGGTCATGGGGATCAACACCGCCCTCCTGAAGCTCTACGCCTTCCTCCTCTCCGCCGCCTTCCCGGGGATCGTGGGGGGGTTCTATGCCTGGTACGCGAGCCACATCGAGCCGCTGAGCGTCTTCCCCCTCCTCACGACGATCACGATGATCATCATGTGCCTGTTCGGCGGGCAAGGGACGGTGCTGGGGCCGGTCCTCGGCGCTGTGCTCCTGTCGGTGTTCCAGGAGCTTGTGTGGGCTCGCTTCCTCTTCGTCCACCAGGCCATTTTTGGGGCCCTGATTGTCGGCGTGGTGCTCTTGATGCCCAGGGGGATCCTGGGAGTGCTTCAGGAACGCTACCGCCTGCCGCGGACAATCTAAATGCGCAAGGTTTCCTGTAGTGCGTGACGGGTACATCCTCGAGGTTCGGGACCTCACCAAGCGCTTCGGCGGCGTCACCGCCGTCAACCGCTGCTCGCTGGCCCTCAGGCCGGGAAAGATCTACGGCCTGATCGGTCCCAACGGCTCGGGGAAGACCACGCTCTTCAACTGCGTCACCGGGGTCGAGCCGCGCGATGCGGGGGAGATCCGCTACCACGGGGCGCGCATCGACGGGCTCAAGCCCCACCAGGTGGCCCGTCGCGGGATCGGGCGCACCTTCCAGATCATCCGGCTGTTCCCCGAGCTGACCGCTCTCGAAAACCTCCGGGTCGTGGCGCGCGAGGCCCACGAAGCCGCGTATCGCCGGGCCCAGGAGCTGCTCCGCTTCGTCACCCTGGACCGCCTCCAGCACGAGTACGCGGGGAACCTCTCCTACGGCCAGCAGAAGCTCCTGGAGTTCATCCGCGTCCTGATGCCGGACCCCGAGCTGATCCTCCTGGACGAGCCCGCCGCCGGGGTGAACCGCACGCTCCTGAACGAGCTGCTCCGGGCCATCACCCGGCTCCGCGACGAGGGGAAGACCATCCTGCTCGTCGAGCACGACATGAAGGTCGTGATGGGACTCTGCGAGACGGTCTTCGTCCTCGACTACGGAGAGAAGATCGCCGAGGGGCCGCCCGGGGTGATCCAGAAGGACGAGCGCGTGATCGAGGCGTACTTTGGCCGGTGACGGCTTCCTCCTGACGGTCGAGGAGATCCACGCCGGCTACGGGAAGCTGGAGATCCTCCACGGCGTGAACCTGGAGGTGCGGCGCGGCGAGATGGTGGCCGTCATCGGCCCGAACGGGGCCGGGAAGTCCACGGCCTTCAAGACGATCGTCGGCCTCCTCCGGCCGAAGGCCGGTCGGGTCGTCTTCGACGGGAAGGAGATAACCGGGCTCCGACCGCACGAGGTGATCCGTCTCGGCCTGGCCTACGTCCCCCAGGGCCGGATCGTCTTCCCGCGGATGACGGTGCTCGAGAACCTCGAGATGGGGGCGTACATCGAAAGCAATCCCGCGCGGGTCCGTGAAGCGCTGGAGGGGGTCTACGCGCTCTTTCCGGTCCTGGCCGACCGGCGCTACCAGAAGGCGGGCACGATGTCCGGGGGCGAGCAGCAGATGGTCTCGATCGGACGGGCCATGATGACCACCCCCAAGCTGATCCTGCTCGACGAGCCCTCGCTGGGTCTCTCCCCGAAGTTCGTCACGCTGATCTTCGACAAGCTCATCGAGATGAAGGAAGCGGGCTACACCCTCCTGGTGGTGGAACAGAACGCCGCCAAGGCCCTCTCCGTCGCGGGCCGGGGCTACGTCCTCGAGCTGGGCCAGAATCGCTTCGAGGGACCGGGCCAGGCGCTCCTGAACGACCCCGAGGTCAAGCGCCTCTACCTGGGCGGCTAGGGCAATCGGAGGGGGCCACGACGGCCCCCTCCGAGGCCACCCCCAGGAAGCGGTTGCGCGGGCGAAGCCCGCGCTCGAAGAGTTACTCGGAGGGGGGCTTCGCCCCCCTTCCCAAACACCCCCCGGATCGGTTGCGCCGGCCGAGCCGGCGCTCGAACGCGCTTATTCCAACAGGCTTCTGGCCTATCGGAGGGAGCCGGGCCCCCGGCGCGAAAGCGCGGGGAGCGGGCCGAACAGGACGAGCGCTCAGATCACGCGCGCGGCCTTGAGCCGTTCCTGATCCTGCGGGGTGTAGCCGAGCTCGGCGAGGATCTCCGCCGTGTGCTCGGCGAGGAGCGGGGCCGGGCGCCGGATGGCCCCTCGAGTCTCGGAGAGCTTGATCGGGATCCCCAGGATGCGGGTCGCGCCGGCCGCCGCGTGCTCCACCTCCACGACCATCTCCCGCGCGCGGACGTGCGGGTCGGCGAAGACCTGATCGTAGGTATAGATCGGGCCCGCGGGAATCCCCTCCGCCTCCAGGCGCTCGAGCCAGGATGCCGTGGTCTCGCGCTCGAGCCGCTCCTGGAGGATCGCGGCCAGCTCCTTGCGCCGCTTGACCCGCTCCGCGTTCGTGGCGAAGCGCGCGTCCCGAGCCAGATCCTCCAGCCCGAGGAGGCCGCAGAGCCTGGGCCAGAAATGCTGGGCCGCTCCACCGATGGTGATCCAGCCGTCCTTGGTGCGGAAGGCCTGGTACGGCGCGCTCGTCCGGTGCCCCGGACCGAGCCGTGGTGGCACCTCCCCCGTGGCGAAGTACTGAGCGGCCTCGTACACCGACAGCGCGATAGGGGTCTCGAGGAGCGAGGTGTCCACCCACTGGCCCCGGCCCGTGCGCTCGCGGGCCGCGACAGCTGCTAGAATCCCGATCGCGCCGAACATCCCGCCGCAGAGGTCGGAGATCGGGAGCGGGACCCGGAGCGGCGGACCGTCCTCCTCGCCGGTGATGGACATGAGCCCCGACATCCCCTGGGCGATCAGGTCGAAGCCGCCGCGATCCCGGTACGGTCCGGTCTGGCCGAAGCCCGAGATCGAGCAGTAGATGAGCCGCGGGTTTGAGGCTGCGAGCTCCCGGTAGCCGAGGCCGAGACGCTCGGCGGTTCCCGGCTTGAAGTTCTCGAGGAAGACATCGGCCCGCGCCGCCAGCCTGCGGGAGATTTCGAGCCCCGCCGGCTGCTTGAGATCGAGCGTCAGGCTCCGCTTGTTCCGGTTAAAGGTCATGAAGGGTGCGCTCTGGCCGTTGACGAAGGGCGGCATGCCCCGCGCGCTGTCGCCGCCCTCCGGGTGCTCGACCTTGATGACATCGGCGCCGAGGTCGCCCAGGATCATCGAGCAGTAGGGGCCCGAGAGGTGCGAGGAGAGGTCCAGGACGCGCAAGCCCTCGAGGGCAGGGGCCGAGGGGGGTGGCGACGTGGTCACAGGGGTCTACCGTCGGCAGCGGTCGGGCCATCCCCGGCGACCGTGGTCCGGTGCATGACGCGACGATGCCGGGTCTGGTCCCAGGGCCGGCCCCGGTGGAGGACGCAGCGGTTGTCCCACATCACCAGGTCCAGCACACGCCACGTGTGCCGGTAGACGAACCGGGGTTGGGTCGCGAACTCGAGCAGCTCGCGCAACAGCGTCGGGCCTTCCTCGACAGGCCAGCCGATGATGTGGGAGGCGTGCGAGCCCAGGAAGAGCGCCTTGCGCCCCGTGACCGGGTGGGTCCGGACCAGCGCCTGCTGAACGGGCGGCACCGCCGCGCGCTCGGCATCGGTGAACTGGTCGTAGCCGATCAGCGAGCGCGAGTAGACGAAATTGTGCTCGGCAACGAGGCCCTCGAGGCCGCGGCGCTTCGCCTCGGGGAGCGCGTCCCAGGCCGCGCGCAGGTCGGCGAACTCGGTCTCGCCCCCCTCGGGCGGGAGCTCGCGCGCCGAGAGGAGCGAGGCCATGGCAGGCACGCGCTTGAACGAGCTGTCGGAGTGCCAGAGCTGGTTCCCGGCGTTGTAGATCGCGCGCTCGTCGTCGGCGTCGACGATCCGGCCGTGCTCGTCCACGTTGGCAATCTCGGAGATCTCGGGGCGGGTGACCCGCCGCTTCCGGTCCTTGCGGATGCTCGTCTCGAGGGGCCCGAACCGAAGCGAGAAGGCGATCTGCTGCTCGTCATCGAGGGGCTGGCCCGGGAACACGAGGACGGCGTGCGCGTTGAAGGCATCCCGGATCCGGTCGAACAGCTCGTCGTCGAGCGGGTTCGCCAGATCGACACCGCGGACCCTCGCGCCGAAGGGCTGGAGCTTCTCGACCGAGATCGTCATGGCCCGACTCCTATCGCGGGGCGTCAGCGGGTCGTCGTTCGACCACGGTGACACCGGCCTTCAGCACGAGCCTGATCCGGCGCGGGTCCTGGAGGATCCGGATGTCCTGGAGCGGATCGCCCTCGACCGCGACGAGGTCGGCCCACTTCCCTTTCTCGACGGTCCCGATCTCCCGCTCGAGCCCGAGGCATTCCGCCGCGAGCCCCGCCCCGGCGTGGAGGGCCTGCATGGGGGACATGCCGGCCTCGACGAGGTGCTGGAGCTCCAGCGCGGGGTTCGGGTGGCCGTGCCCTCCGGCGTCGGTGCCGGCCACGACCCTGACGCCGGCCGCGCGCGCGCGCCGGAGGCTCTCGAGATGGTGAGATTTCAGCGCGTGGGAGCGCTCCCGCACGTGGGGGAGCGCGGACTGGCGGTGGTACTCGTAGACGGTCAGCGTCGGGACCAGGAAGATGCCGCGCTCCGCCATCATCGGGATCAGCTCGGGGTCTTCGTCGAGGTAGCAGCCGTGCTCGATCGAGTCGACCCCGGCCTCGATGGCCAGGCGCAGGCCCGGGCCCCCGACCGCGTGGCACATGACGCGCCGGCCCAGGGCGTGCGCTTCGTCCACGAGCGCGCGCATCTCAGCCGCGTCGAAGGCGGGGTCCTTAGGGCCGTGGCCGGCCCGGGAGCTGGCGCCCCCGGTCGTGGCGCACTTGATCACGTCAGCGCCGGCTCGGACCATGGCGCGGACCGTGGCCTTCACGTTCTCGACCCCGTTGGCGACGCTGCCAGGCAGGCTGGGGTCCTGGGCGAAGGGAGAGGTGTGCCCCGACGGGCTGATGCGGTCGCCGATCCCGCCGGTCGGTGAGATGATCGCGACCGAGAGGACCAGCCGCGGTCCCGTAATCAGCCCCTCCTCGATCGCCAGGCGGAAGCCTGCGTCCAGGCCCCCCGCGTCCCGCACGGTTGTATAGCCTGACGCGAGGATCTGGCTCGCGACGCGGGCGGTCCGCAGATGCCGCGTGCTCTGGGGCTCATCGAGGCCCCAACGCCGCACCAGCTCATACCCGTGGAAGGCTAGGTGGTCGTGGCAGTCGATCAGGCCCGGCAGCAGCGTCAGGCCGGAGACGTCCACGACCTCGGCGTCCTTCGACCACGCCGTCGTCCCGGCCGTGGTCACCGCCTCGATCCGTCCGTCGCGGATCAGCACGGCGGCGTCCCGCACCGGCGGCGCGCCGGTGCCGTCGATGAGTGTAGCGGCGCGAAGGATCTTCATGCGGCTCGGTCTACCGTAGCACGGCCGTCTGCTGCCGCTGGATCAGCTCGAAGTCGATCGTGGCGCCCAGCCCGGGCCCGGTCGGGGCGTGGACCAACCCGCTCGCGTCCACCTCGATGTCGTTCACCAGCCCGTACTTCTGCGCCGCCGCCGGCAGGAGCACCTCGAAGAACTCGCCGTTCTTGACGGCCATGATCACGTGGAGGTTCGCCACGTTGTTGCATCTCCGGTTCTTCCTGACAGCCGCAAGGGGCGGGAGGCGTCCCGCCCCTTGCTCAGCGGGCTGGGGTTCCAGCGGCTCCGCTACTTCGCCTTCGCCGCCCAGTCGGGCCGGTGCTCGATCCCGACCAGCTTCATCTCGTACAGCTTCTCACCCCAGAACGCCTTCTGCTTGTCGGCACCCCGCCGCTCGGTGATCTTCTCCCACTCCTTCGCGGCGGTGTCCAGAGCCTCCTTCGGCGACTTGCGCTTGGCCAGGGCTTCGGTAATCTCGAAGGAGAGCTTCCGCTGGTACTCGTTGGCTCCGGGGATCACCGGGTCAGGCACCACGTGGGGGAAACTCTTCTCGATGGCGTCCAGGTACTCGTCAGCGCCCGGGAAGGCTTTGCGGAAGATCGGAGACTTGAGATGCGAGATGCGCCAGGGATCCATGATCGTCTTCGGATCCATCACGATCTTCAGGCTCTGGTCGGGGTGCGAGATGAACTCGAGGACCTTCATGGTGGCCTCTTTCTTCTGGGAGTAGATGGAGACCGCCATGGCGCGGCCGGGGGTGAGTGCGGGCCGATGGATGATCTTGCCGTCGATCTCGGCCCCGGGGACGATCCCGAACCCGGCCTTCCCGATGATGACTGATTCGGCCGGATTTCCGACGCGCTTGCCCGTGCTCGTCCACGAGTAGAGCAGCGGGACCTCGCCCTTGATGAGCATGGTCTTCGGCTCTTCAGACTCGAAGAGGAGCACGCCCGGCGGGTAGTACGGCATCGTCTTCACCATCTCCTCCAGCGCCCGGAGGGCGGCGGCGGAGTTGATGAGCGGCTTCATGTTCGCGTCGAAGTACATCCCGCCGTAGGCGAAGAACCGCGCCCGCCACCAGTGGTAGGAGTAGCCGCTGCTGCTCGGCTTGTACGACGCGCCCGCTCCGAAGAGCTTCCGGTCGGTGCCGTCCCAGCCCCAGCCGTGGAAGAACTCCGCCAGGTCGTCCCACTGCTTGAAGGTCTTGGGGGGCTGGAGGTCGTAGCCGTACTTCGCCTTGAACTTCGCCTTGTTCTCGGGCCGCGCGATGGCGACCTTGTTCCAGAACATGATGTGGATGTCGCCGTCGTAGGGCATGCTGACGACCTTCCCCTGGTGCCGGAGCATCAGCTTCTTGTAGACGTCCGGGATGTCGTCCATGAAGAACTCGAGCTT
>JACQWB010000240.1 GCA_016209385.1 Candidatus Rokuibacteriota bacterium | reverse complement strand
GTCGGGATCCTCTGCATCCTGTTCCTCGTGCTGCTCTTCGGCTGGGGGCCGCCTCTGGAGTTCTCGCCTCCGTGGGTCGATCCCTGGGCGAACCTCTCGCAGTTGATCTGGCCGGTGGTGACCGTGGGCTACCGGTACGCCGCCGTCACCACCCGCATGACGCGCTCGACCGTGCTCGAGGTGCTGCGCGAGGACTACATCCGCACCGCCTGGGCCAAGGGGTTGGCCGAGCGGGCCGTCGTCATCCGCCACGCGCTCAAGAACGCGATGCTCCCGGTGATCACCTTGGTCGGCACGGAGTTCGCTTTCCTCATCGGCGGCCTCGTCGTCACCGAGACCGTGTTCACCCTGAACGGCGTGGGGCGGTTCGTGGTAGATGCCGTCGCGCACAGGGACTACCCGGTGGTCCAGGCGCTCGTCTTCCTGATCGCGTTCAGCTTCGTGGTCGTGAACCTCCTGGTGGACCTGACCTACGCGTGGTTCGATCCACGGATCCGGTACCGCTGACCATGGCGACCACCGATTACGTGCTGACCCATGCGACGGCTTGGGCCGCCCTCAAGCCGCGGCTCACCGTCGGCGAAGAGGTCATGAAGTTCGTCCGGACGAAGCCGCTCGGCGCCGCGGGGGCGTTCATCATCCTCGGGATGATGGCCGTGGCCGTCTTCGCAGAGATGCTAGCGCCCTACGACCCGTATCTCGGCGATTACGGGTTGCAGTTCGCGCGGCCGAGCGCGGACCACTGGTTCGGCACCGACGAGTTCGGGCGCGACGTGCTGAGCCGGATCATGCACGGGGCGCGGATCGCCCTCTTCGTCGGCTTCACCGCGTCGTTCGCGGGCTGCACGATCGGCGCGCTGCTGGGCGTGACCAGCGCGTACCTGGGTGGCAGGGTGGATCTCTTCCTCGAGCGCCTGATGGACATGCTGCTCGCGTTCCCGCAGCTGATCCTGGCCCTCGCCATCGCGTCCATCCTGGGCCCGGCGGTCCAGAACGTGGTGGTGGCCATCTCGATCCCGATCGTGCCGCGCGCCGCGCGCGTGGTGCGCTCGGCCGCGCTGTCGGTGAAAGAGAACGTGTACGTCGAGGCCGTGAACGCCCTCGGCGCCTCGCGGCCCCGCGTCATCCTCCAGCACATCGTTCCGAACGTCATGGCCCCCTACATCATCATGCTGACCGCTCAGCTCGGGAGCGCCATCCTGGCCGAGGCGGCGCTCTCCTACCTGGGCCTGGGGGCGGCCGAGCCGACGCCGTCGTGGGGGCTGATGCTCTCGGGCTCCGCTCCGTCGTATGCCGAGAAGGCCCCGTGGATCGCCCTCTTCCCCGGCATCGCGATCAGCCTGGGCGTGTTCGGCTTCAACCTCTTCGGCGATTCCCTGCGGGACGCGCTCGACCCGAAGCTGCGGCGGAAGGGGTGAGGGGGCGGCCCTGAGCGGAGACAGCGGAAAGGGCGTTTACCGTCGTCGGAGGGGTCGGGAGGGGCGGCCGTGAAATACGGGTTCTCGCTGATCGTGCGGGGAGAGGAGGCCACCCGCGAGACCTTCGATGCCATCGCCCGAAAGGCCGAGGCGCTGGGCATTGACTCGCTCTGGGCGAGCGACCACCTGGTGATCCCGCCCAGGCGCGTTTCCCGCTACCCGGGCACCGCGGACGGCGAGTTTCCTCCGGCCTGGCTCGAGCGCTACTGGGACCAGTTCACGGTGTTGACCTACCTGGCGGGACGGACGCGCGCCCTCACGCTCGGAACCAGCGTCTGCATCCTCCCCATGCACCATCCGATCGCGGTCGCCGCGAAGGTCGCCCATCTGGACCAGCTGCTCGACGGCCGCTTTGTCTTCGGCGTTGGCGTCGGCTGGTTCCAGGAGGAGTTCGAGGTGTTGAACTGGCCGTTTGGAAACCGGGGGGCGCGGACCACCGAGGGGCTCCGGATCTGTAAAGCGCTCTGGACCCAGGAGCGGTCCACCTTCCAGGGGCGGTTTTACCGGTTCGAGGGGGTCGCCTTCGGCCCCAAGCCCAGGAGCCGGCCCCACACGCCGATCTGGGTCGGCGGCGGGAGTCCCGCCGCCTTGAAGCGCGTGGCCGAGGTCGGCAACGGCTGGCATCCGTTTCGGCTGTCGCCGGCCGAGCTGCGGAAAGGGGTGGATGGGCTTCGCAGGCAGATGGAGGAGGCCGGCCGGTCCATGAGCGAGATCGCGCTGAGCGTCAAAGTGCTCCTGGCCTTCCAGGAGCGCGCACCCGGCGCGGATCGCCAGCCGTGCGAGGGGAGTGCCGCCGAGATCGTCGATGACATCAAGCGCTACCAGGACCTGGGGGTGGAGCACCTGGTCTTCGATTACGCTCCGGAGAGCCGGGCCCATGCGCTCGAGACGATGGAGCGGTTCGCTCAGGAAGTGCGGGGGCGGGTGTGAGCCTGTAGCAGCACACCCAGTCAGCGTTCGCCTTGACCCGCGCTTCATCCGCGCTGTAGCATCGGCCATGCTCCGACGCCACGAGGGGCAAGGCCCCGGCGGCCGCCCGCGCACTCGTTGCGGACCTTGATACTTGCGACGCTCCCGTTCCCCGCGTCCCGGAGGGCGGGAGCAACATCGGAGGAAGCGCACCCATGCCGTTTTCCCAGACCAAGCGCCTCACCACCGGAGGGGCGAAGCGGATGATGGCGGCCGCCATCGCCAAGGCCGGCGAGCTCGGAATCGCCATCACCGTCGCCATCGTGGACGCGGGGGGGCACCTCCTGGTTCTCGAGCGGATGGACGGCGGACGCTTCCACACCGTCCACTCCTCGACCGCCAAGGCCGTGTGCGCGGCCTCGAACAAGCGACCCACCAGCAGCCGGGGCGCCCAGGCCCAGCCCCTCGACACCCTGCACGCCCTTGGCCTCGCCCTCGCGGCGGGCCCCGAGCGCTGGACCGCGATGGAGGGTGGCTTCCCGATCATCGTCGAGGGCGAGTGCGTCGGGGGAATCGGGGTGAGCGGGGGGAACTGGGAGCAAGACGAAGCCATCGCCCGCGTGGCTGTGGAAGCCGTGGGGGCAGGCTTCCGGATCGATTGAGTCCGATCCCGGCGCCGTCGCCCACGCTCCTCCCCACTTCTCCCCCCGATCGGAGAGGATCCATGGTGAGCTTCGCCCTCACAGAGCAACAGATCGCCCTGCGGGAACTGGCGCGGGAGTTCGTGGCGCGCGAGGTGGTCCCCGTGGCCGCCACCCTGGACGCGCGGCCCGACCCCGCCGACTGCTTCTCCTGGGAGCTGGTGGAGAAGCTCTCGGCCGCGGGCCTCCGCACCGTGGCCCTGGACAAAACATACGGCGGGGCGGGAGCAGACGCCGTGACCCTCTGCATGCTCGCCGAGGAGCTGGCCGCGGGGGACCTGGGGATGGCCGTGATCATGGCCCAGACCTGGAAGATCGCGCAGACCATCCAGCGGGGCGCCACCCCCGAGCAGCTCCAGCGCTTCCTGCCCGTCCTCCGGGACGACCCCCGAGGGCTCCTGGCCATCGCCATCACCGAGCCCGAGACGGGCTCGGACTACATCATCCCGTACCCGGACGCGAAGGCCGGCCCGCACCTGAGCGCGGTGCGCGACGGCGACCACTGGGTGCTCAACGGCATGAAGCACTTCATCAGCAACGGCAACCGCGCCGCCCTCTGCCTGATCTTCGCCCGCACCGACCCCGCGCGCCCCCAGACCCACGGCCTCACCGCCTTCCTGGTCCCCCGGGACGCGCCCGGGTTCAGCATCGGGCGGGTCCACAACAAGATGGGGGAGCGCCTGGCCAACAACGCCGAGCTGATCTTCCGGGACTGCCGCATCCCGCTGAGCAACCAGTTCATGGGGCTCAACGAGGGCTTCGAGGTCCTCCGGCGGTTTTTTCCCGCCAGCAACGCCTACGCGGGCGCCACGATCCTCGGGGTCGGCCGCGCTGCCTACGAGAAGGCGCTCGAGTTCGCCCGGACGCGGATCCAGGGAGGACGGCCTATCATCGAGCGCCAAGCCATCCGCATGCTCCTGACTGACACGAAGATGCGCCTGGACTCGACGCGGGACTATATCTGGCACGCCGCCTGGGCGGCGGAGCATCGGGAGCACTTCGACGCCACGTGGGCCTCCATGCCCAAGGTGCTGGCGGCCGAGACCGCCGTGCGCGCCACCCAGGTGGCGATCCAGGTGTGCGGGGGCTACGGGTTGATGCGGGAGATGGGATTGGAGAAGCTCTACCGGGACGCCGCCATGTTCTTCACCTCCGACGGAACCCAGCAGGCCCTGACGCTGAAGGCCGCCAACGCCATCCACCCGATCCCGAACCCCGCGCAATGACGGCCGGCGCGCGGGTGAGCCGCGCACCCCGGGGAGGGCGTGGGAGTCAGCTCTGTTCGAGCGCCCACCCACTCCTTCGGAGTGGGTACCCGGCCGGCGCAACGCTGTCCTGGGGGTGGCTCGGAGGGGGCCGTCGAGGCCCCCTCCGATGAGGTCACGGAGGGAGCCGGCAATGAGAGCGATGCTGCTGCACGAGCTGGCAGGGCCGGTGAAGCTGGGCGAAGTGCCCGTGCCCGAGCCGGGACCCAACGAAGTGCTCATCAAGGTCCGGGCCACCGGCGTGGGTCTCACCGTGGTCATCATGAAGGCCACGCCGGGCCTCGTGACCAGCTACCCTCGGATCCTGGGGCACGAGCTGGCCGGCGAGGTGGCGGAGACCGGGTCGGCGGTGGAGGGCTGGCGGGTGGGAGACCGCGTCACCTGTCACTTCTACCTCACCTGCAAGGTGTGCAAGTGGTGCCGCCTGGGGAAGGAGACCCGCTGCCCCAACTTCAAGGGCTACGTCGGGATGGCGTGCGATGGGGCGTATGCGGAGTACCTGACGCTGCCGGCCGTGAACCTCTGCCGGATCCCGGCCACCGTCTCGTTCCTGGACGCCTGCGTGGCGGCCGATGCCATCTGCACGCCCTACCATGCCTGCCGCGCCGAGGCGCAGATCGGGCCGAGCGATGACGTGGTGATCGTGGGCGGCGGCGGGGGCGTGGGGATCCACGGGGTGCAGATGGCCAGGCTGTGCGGCGGGCGGGTCATCGGCGTGGACCTGGGGGACGCCAAGCTCCAGCAGATGAAGGCCTGCGGCGCCGACGAGGTCATCGACGCCACGGCGGGGGACTGGTCCGAACGGGTGCTGCGCCTGACGGAGGGCAAGGGCGTGGAGGCCGTCATCGACTTCGTGGCCAGCCGGCGGACGCTGGAGACCAGCATGAAGTGCCTGGGGCGGATGGGGCGGCTGGTGATCATCGGCCACCGCCCGCCGGCCGTGTTCAAGGAGTTGCCCGACTTCACCGTGAACCCTCTGGAAGTCCACAGCTAGAAAAAGTAGGCACTTCTCAACGTCACGCCGTTCAAGAAGTTTAGGCCATGCGCTTCAGCCTCTTCACCCAGCTCGAGTGCGCGGCTGGGACCAGCGAGGCGATCGCTTGCCTCGGTGCTGTCCTCGCCGCTGATGGTCGCCGCGGCACTCGCCAGCCGGACCAACGCGCAGTATAATGCGCTGAAACCAATGCCCGGCGGGACGCGGGACTGGGCCAGTCCACCGTCCGGCCGTCACCTTCGGGAGACGCCATGCGACCCTCCAAAAGCGCCAAGCTGGCAACAGCCGATCATTCCTTCCATGCCATCTACGACAGGGATGTCAAGTGGGAGGACGGGGCGGCGAACGAGCTCCTCACGCTGCCCAAGGGCGTCAAGGTCAAGATCTTCACCCACGATCCCGTCACACAGCGGATCGACATGAAGATCAAGTTCCCCAAGGGCTACGTCGAGCCGGAGCATGTTCACAAGAGCTGGCATTCGATCCTCGTCACCGCGGGGCGGATGTGCGTGGCGGGCAAGGAGCTGCGCCCCGGGGATTACGTCTTCGGCTGGGACCTGCCTCACGGGCCGTACGAATACCCGGACGGCTGCGAGGTTTTCACCGTGTTCATCGGCCAGGGGACGCAGCACCTCTGGGATGCAGAGCGGCACCTGGCGCACCGAATTCGGTGGAAGGCGAAGACGGCGGCGGGAAAGACGGCCGTCGCCAGGGCAGGGGCGAGGAGAAAGCGCGCCGCGGAGCGAAGAAGAGTGGAGGGGGAGTGACCATGAAGACGGTCAGCGTGACGCCCGAGGAGATGACCAAGAGGACCGTGCGCTTCAAGACCCTCGAGTCGTACCAGGTCCAGCAGGAGCGGGCCAGCGGCATCCCGCGCCCCGTTCTCGAGCGGATCGCCGCCCACCGCGTCTACCCGATCATGGTGCCGAGGACTTACGTCGGGCGCGGCGGCTTCGCGCCGCTGAGGGGAGAGCCCGGGCTGTACGTCGCGATCGCCGAGTGTCCGCCCGGCGACGGACCGGGCCTGCACGCCCACGAGACGACGACCGAGAACTTCATGTGCCTGACCGGCCACTTCAAGATCGCGTGGGGTGACCAGGGCGAGCATAGCCTCGTCCTGGAGCCGCTGGACTTCTGCTCCGTCCCGCCCGGCGTGAGCCGTAGCTTCCAGAACATCTCCAGCGAGACGGCGCGCTTGCTGGTCATGATCCAGATCCCGACCGAGGAGCAGGCCGACCGCGTGGCCTATGCCCCGCAGGTGGGCGCGCAGATCGAGCGGGAGTTCGGCAGGCAGACGGTCGAGGCGCTGAACGCGATCGGCTTCAAGTTCGACGCCGGGCTGCCCTGAGCCGCCCGTCACGCGCGGGGGTGGCCTGGCCAAGGCGCTCATGCTTCGGGCCGGGCAGCGCCACCCTATCGCGCTGCCGACTCTCAAGGCTGGCCCGGGGTTCAGGATAAGGTTTCCCGCGGCTCCCGCCGCGGCAGTTCTCGACCCTGGTTCAACTGAGCTACCAGAATGGGTCAAATGATTCTTGTCCCGACGCGTCTGCGCTTTGAGACTAGGAAATCGGGGGTGCGACGCCGGCGCCCGCTGCCAACGACGCGGACGAGGAGGGAGCGATGACGAATCCATGGGTGGCTGTTGCGGTCATCGTGACGCTTGCGGTGCTCTACTTCGTGCTCCAGGCCGTCGTCGTGACGGTCCGGAGCTTTCGATCCCGCACGGAGCTCCTGTGCCACGAGCGGGGCAGGTGGGCGGAGGTGGGTGTGGACGCACTCCTCGCCGGCCTCACCGGGATGTTCTGGCGCCCGCGCTTCCGGGTCACGCACTGCTCGCTCTGGCCCACCCGGAACGGATGCGCCCGGAGCTGCATCCATCTGCTGGGGGCAAAGCCGCCGACGCCCCTCCCCCCGTCGACAGCCTGAGGTCACGGGTGCTCAACCCCGGGCCGGGCCGTATCCTCTGATCGCGCCGTCTCTGCCCCGCGAGGGCAAGACCTTGAGAGACGCGGGAGCTGGGATGCCGCCGGCGTGACTACTCCATGACGACGATCGCGCGGCCGATGACCTGTCCCCGACTCAGGGCCGCATACGCCTGGTCGGCTTCCTCCAGCCGGTACCGCCGCGTGATCGGCTGTGACACGTTGATCTGGCCCCTCGCCGCCAGGCGCAGGACCTCCGGCATATCGGTCCGCACCCGGCAGCCGTAAGAACCGCTCAGCCGAATGCCCCGGCGGACGAGCCGCGTCACCTCGATGCCGGCGGTGGCCTGGCCGGCTGCGATGCCGATCACCACGGTCCGCCCGCCGTCGCACGTCATCATGAACGCGTTGACCACCGTTTCCGGCCTGCCGAGTGCCTCGATCACGACGTCGGCTCCGCGCCCTCCCGTGAGGCTCATCACCTGAGCAACGGGATCCCCCTTCGACGCGTTCACGACCTGGCTGGCTCCAAGCCTCCTGGCTGCGTCGAGCTTGTCGTCACTCACATCCACGGCAATGATCTCTGTGGCGCCGAAGACCCGAGCCACCTGGATCACGTTGGATCCGACGCCTCCCGCGCCCACGACCGCCACCGTCTCGCCGGGCATGACCTGGGCCTGATTCTTCACGGCGCCGTAAGCGGTCATGATCGCGCAGCCGAGGATGCAGGTGTCGGCCAGCGGGAGATCGGCGGGGGCGCGGAAGACATCCGAGGCGGGGACCACGGCGTACTCCGCCAGTCCTGCCATGCTGTACATCGCCAGGGGGGAGCCATCCGCTCGCCGCACCCGGCTCGCGCCGTCGTACAGCGTGCCCTTCAGTCGGTTCATCGCGAAGAAGGTCTCGCAGAGGTCGTCCCGGCCGCGGATACAGTAGTAGCAGGAACCGCAGGGCATGATGAACGTGCAAACAACTCGGTCCCCAGGCTTGACGCCGCTCACCCCCGAGGCGATCTCCTCCACCACACCCGAAATTTCGTGGCCAAGGACCGCGGGGAGCGGGAACTTCACCTCCCCCTTCACCACGTGGAGGTCGGTATGGCAGACGCCGCACGCCGTGACCTTCACCAGGACTTCCCCGTTCCGCGGCTGGGGACGCGGAAGATCTTCGATGACCAGGGGACCGCCGATCTGCGACAAGACTGCGGCTTTCATGCGAGGCATCTAGGCATCACCGATGCTCAGCTCGACCGGATGACGCGCCAGAATCCTTCCGCCCTGCTCGGCATCTAGGAAATCCTCTTCACAACTGAAATGTCTTGACGTACACGCCCGGCGACCCCGGCGCGTGGCGCATGTAGCCCCGCATTCGCTCCGAGACCGGCACCGCATTCCGCTGGGTGGCCCACGCCGCGCTTTCCGAGACCTTGGGATGCTCGAACTCGTAGAGGGTCAGGTACATCGGCGTCCCAACCATCGCGCGATACCGCCGCCCACGGATGACGCCGGGGACCTTTTCGTAGTTGGGGACATAGATCGTGTTGTACCAGGTGTTGAACTCCTGATCGACGTCAGCGGGCACGTCCATGCGGCCGATCTGGAGGGCCGGCCCCATGTCGCTCCGGGCGATCTCGAGCGTCACCGTTGCCGGATGGATCATGGTGTAGACGTTGCGGATGTACGTCGTGGCAACGGCGTGGGGTCCCATGCGCTGGGTCCAGGGCGTCGGGTTCTTCTGCACCTTCTCGTAGGCCTCGCTCTCGAGCACCGCGACGCTTTCCAACTCGTAGCAGGCGAGATGCTTCGGTCCCCCTCTCACCGCTTCGTACCGGGCACCGCTCAGGAAGCCGGGTATGGACAGCCGCTCGGCCAGATGCTCCCGGTTGTACCAGCGATTGAACTCTTCCTCCTTGTCCGCGGGGACGTCAGCCCAGACCATCAGGAGCCCGGTACCCTTCTTCCGCGTCGCCATGTCGCGCTCCCTCTCTTCGCGCTCGGACATACAGTCGCGGCGGAAGCGGTCCTGAATATTCAAGGTTCGCCTCGGCCTCGCAAAGGTCTTGCGGCGAGGCGATCTCCGTGCTGAATCGGTCGAGGTCGGGGTACGACCGGCGGCGCTCGATGCCGCGGCGGAGCCCTACAGGTACTTTGTCGGCCAGATGATGCTGCGCCACATGTGCGCTGAGGGGCTCGCGTCGAAGCCAAGCCCTTCCTCGGGCTGCCGGAAGTTCCGACCCGCGATGTCGGTGAACTCCTCCAGGGAGACCTGCACGGTGGGATCGAACGCGTAGAGGTCGTTGACGCAGATCAGACGCGCCGTCATGTACCACTTGTGGTTCCGCGCGTAACGGTAGTCCCGCTCGATGTAGGGCTCGGGCTTGTAATCCGCGCCGAACAGCTTGACGTACATCTCAGGGTAGTGATATCCGACCGACTCGTCCGGGAAGAACCGCAGCGCCTGGTGATAACGGATGGCCCAGCTCACCTCTTCGGCGACGTAGGGCTCCACGAGCTGAGCCCCCCAGTATCCGTGGTCGCTGCGGATGAATCCGGCGATGGCGATGTCGTGCAACAGGCACGCGAGGACGACCTTCTCGCTCGCCCCGCTCTTTAGCGCGAGCCGCGCGCTCTGCAGCAGGTGATTGGCGGGCCCGAAGCGATACTTGAAGAAGTCGAGCAGGGTCGGCTTATCGGGCATCCGCGGCAGGCGCGGATCGTGCCCCATCATATAGAGCCTGCCCTGGTCCGGCGGTCGCTGGACCGGCAGCCTCGGGTCCCGCTCGCCGGAGGTGTAGATCACAGACTTCACGACGACGCGGTCGAGCTCCTGGATCATCGCGCGCTCGGCCGCCTCCGCCCGCTCGAGCGTCGTCATGGCCGGATCATAGGCCTCGCGACCACCGACTGTCAAGGTCCGCGGAACACCGGCATGACGTCCCTGGCGAAGTGCTCCATCGAGCGCAGCACGCGCGTGTGCTCGAGATCGCCGAACCAGAAACTGCCGCTGAAGTGCGTGATGCCCACGAGGTCCTTGATGCGCTTGATCTGGCGGATGCACGTGTCCGGCGCCCCGATGACCAGGAAGCGGTCCAGGAGGTCGTCGAGGTCCGGCTCGTTCGGCGCCGGTACCGGGATGGCGCGGCCTCGCTCCACGCGCTCGTAGCGGTTGCGCAGGCTGAGCGTCACCCGCATGTTCCAGCGGGCCTCCTCGGCGGCGGCCCGCGCGTCGGCCTCGCTTTCCGCCACGTAGACCGCCCGCTGGACGCCGATCTCCAGCGGGCGCGGAGGTCGGACCTCGGCCACCAGGCGGTCGAAGAGCCGGCGGAACTCGGCTAACCGCTCGATGGAGACGCCGAAGCCCCCGGTGAGCACATGGAACCCGCGGCGCACGGCCCCCTCGATCGAGTCCGGGCTCTGCGCCGTGATCCAGATAGGCGGGTGCGGTCGCTGGACCGGCTGCGGGAACACCGACGTCTCCGGGATCTTGAAGAACTTCCCCTCGTAGCTGAAGGGCTGGCCGCCCAGCGCCTTCAAGATCACGTCGACCGATTCATCCCACCGCTCACGGCCGCTCTCGAGCTCAAGGCCGAACCGCTCGAACTCGTAGGGCTGGTAGCCCCGCCCGAGCCCCACGTCCAGGCGCCCGCCGGATAACAGATCCAGCGTCGCAATCTCCTCGGCGATCACCAGGGGGTGGTGGAGCGGAACGACGATGACGGCCGTGCCCACCCGCAAGCGCGTGGTCTTCGCCGCGATGTACGCCGCGAGCTGGGTCGGGCGCGAGAGGTACCCGTACGTGGAGAAGTGATGCTCGGCGAGCCAGACGTTATGGAACCCGAGAGCCTCGGCGGCCTGGGCGATCTCGATCCCGCGCGCATAGATCTCCTGCGCGGAGCGCGCGGACGGCGATTGCATGAGCAGGAACGTCCCGAAATTCATGGTCATCCTCCCGTGGTCCTTGCGCAACAGTTCGCGCGGCGGAGCCCCCCGCCCGCCGTCACCTCGACCGGACCCGATCCCACGGCTGCGCTTACCCCGACACCTTGACGGGGAGGTGTGGGTCCGGAGGAGGACTTCGTCCGAGACATCTTCGGATTCCCGAAGTCAGCTCCTACGCCCTCAACTGCTGCAGAAAACCGCAGGTCGTTCTCGAAGAAGAGCCGGATGTCGTACTTGAGCATGGCGATCCTCTCCACCCGCGATCCTACAGGAAGTTGGTTACTTTGCCTCCGGCTTAGCCACAACAAGTGGCTGGGCTTCGACCTCGCGCCGGTAAAACACTCGTGGATGCTGTAGGCTCCGCTTGTCTAGCTCTTGAATTTTCTCTTCGCCATCCACAAAGGCAATCTCATTGCCTCGGCTCCGCCCTTCCTTCATCATCGCCGTTTGCAACTGCGGAACACGCAACGTCGTATGGTCAAGCCACTCGCGCATCACTACTTGGCCATCCTTCGGTGCCGTATCTGCCGCCGCTGTCTTCAACCCCTCCTCCACCAAGGCATATGTCAACAATCCGTGTCCCAGTTGCGCCGCCTCAAGCGCAGCCTGATAGCCCTGTGCCGCAGTTAGGATGTACATCCCCTTCTCATAGGCCAACTGCGCCAACCCCTTGGAGTTCATCGGTCCTCGGCGCTTCTCCTCGGCCTCCAACGCCTGCCCGGAATTACAGGCATCAATGACCAAAAGCAACCTCCCCGCATCTAACTTCTCGAAGGCCTGCTCCAGCTCCAGATCCGAAATGCTGTGTGGCAAGATGGTCTTCAAACCAGCTTCGTCCAACTGTGTGCGGCTCCCTGAGTAGCCCAAATCATGCGGGATAAGGTAGAACTTCGATCCGTCCGCGGTTCCGTGACCAGCGTAATAGATGAATACAACATCTTCGGGCTGAGCCGGTTTGATTTTGTCTAGCACCGGCGGTGCTCCCGGAGGAAAAGGACCTGGCTCCGTCCCAGCCAGACGCTTCAGCGCCAGAAGAATATTGGCTTTGGTGGCGTGTTGGTCGAGGAGGGGAACAATCTCGATCTGGGCAAAGGTGCCGAGCCGAGTTTGCTGGCGCTTTAGCTCTGCGGCAAAAGCCTCTGCATCAGGCACTGCATACCTGAGGTTGTACCTCCGGTTGGCGTATTGATTGATACCCACAGCCAGGATGTAGGCGGTGGCTGGCCGCTTGAGATTTTCTGCGCCAGTGACCACGAGCATGGCATCAGGACTCTTGATGTTATCCCGATTAAATGCATAGACAGTCAAGCGATTCTGACCGGAAACAATCGGCACGGTTGATTCCAATACAACCTTACCGCCTTTACCCTGTAGCACATCTCCACGCCAGACTTTTACAAGGGACCCATTACGGAACAGACGGACGTCACGCGCGCCACTGCCAGCCAGCTTTTCTCTGCTAGGAGGCGCTTCGGCTACCTCGACTTTAAGTGCCACAGTGCTGGTAGATACCTTTTGTCCAGGGGAGGCTTGGCCATCCGCTAGCGCTAGCTTGACTCGAGGCTGGCGGCGATCAAACTGGCCGATCTCGCGCGGCGCCTTTGGCTTTTTCCCTGCAAAAATGTCGGCAAGCAGGCCTGGATCGTAAAATTCATTGAAAAAGATCTCCACCGGAGCAACATCGAAGGTGTTTCCCTCGAACCGCCAGAGGATGCTGTCCCATGCACCGGGGGACCCATCGAAGAGGCCGTCGGGAGTTACAACCAACCACTCGTTTGTGGCTCGCAGCGGGATAAGTGATGCTCGGTGATCGCCAGTTGCGAGGTCCCAAATGCGCACGCCGGCATCCCAGCTGCCAGAAGCCAGGTATCGTCCATCAGGACTGAAGGCTAAAGAACGCACGCCATCACTATGTCCGGTTAGGGTGCGCACCTCTCGCCCCGTTTCTGCGTCCCAGAGCTTAATCGTGCCATCCGAACTACACGAGCCCAAATAGAGTCCGTCGGGACTAAACGCCACATGATAAATGGGGCCGGTATGGCCCGCGCGTGAGCCCACCTCACGGCCCGTTGCCACGTCCCAGACCCGGACCGTATGATCTTCTCTGCCCCCCGAGGCAAGCCATCGACCATTGGAACTAAAAGCGACTGTTAGCACAGCAACATGTTTAAGGACATGAACTTCGCGTCCGGTGATGACATCCCAGAGCCTAACCGTGTCGTCCATGCTTCCCGAGGCAAGCCAGCGGCCATCGGGGCTAAAGGCAAGGCTCGACACAGGTCCGGTATGGCCGGCAAAGACGCGCGCTTCTTTCCCACTTGCAACATCCCAAAGCCTAATCGGGTCGTCCCAAACCGGTTCAGTGCCATGGCGCATAAGCTCAACAGGAACGGAAGTCCCGCTGCTCCCGGAGGCTAACCAGCGGTCATCGGGGCTGAAAGCAACGGACCAGAGGGATCCAGTATGGCCAGTTAAGGTGCGTACTTCGCGCCCACTCGCAACATCCCAGAGCTTGACTGTTTTGTGGTTTGTTGACGCCAGCCACCGCATGCCAAGGCTAAAGGCGAAGGCGCTGGAAGATTCCGTATAGGTGTCGAGGGACTGTGCTTGTTCGCCCTTTGACAACTCCCAAAGTGTGACCCTCTCCTGGCCGGCTATGGCCAGGTAACGCCCTTCAGAGCCAAAAGCAACACCGTTGACCCTTGAGGAGTCACCGCCAAAAGTCCGAACCTGACGCCCGCTCGGGATCTCCCAGAGCCTGAGCATTCCGGATGCGATCCCACCGGGCCTATACCTCCCGCCACCATCCGCCAGCCACCGACCATCGGGACTAAAGGCGAAATCGAGGATTTCCCCTCGCGGCTCGGGGGGTGCCAAGGCAAGCACCTCTCGACCTGTGGCAAGCTCCCAGACCTTGACTTGCCCATCTCGACTCCTGGACACGAACCAACGCCCGTCAGGGCTGAACGCAATGGAGCGATGGCTGAGTGTACGGACCTCACGGCCAGTCGCGACGTTCCAGAGCTTGACAATGCCAATCCCCTCCCCTGATGCGAGAGTGGCTCCATCGGGGCTGAAAGCAAGAAAATCGGCCCCGTGCCTATGGCCCGAAAGGTTGTGAACTATCCGCCCTGTGGCCACTTCCCAAAGTTTAACCGCCCCACCCCAGCTTTCGGAGGAGGCCAGGTAGCGTCCATCGGGGCTGAAAACGAAAGACCGGACAGGTGAGCCATGGTCGGCGAGCATGTGAGTCCGTTGTCCCGTGGCCGCCTCCCAAAGCTCGACCGTATTTTCGCTCGCCAGCGCCAGGTAGTGTCCGTCGGGGCTGAAAGCCAAAAGCCCTCCTTGGGTAAACCAGCTGGTTAAGGGGTGCAACGTACGCACCATCTGCCCCGTGGCCACCTCCCAAAGTCTGACAGTGCCTTGACCACGCGAGCGTGGGGCGAGTTGGCGCCAATCGTGGCCACGCGAGGCTAGGTAGCGCCAGTCCGGGCTGAGGGCTGCATGTTTCAACCCCGACAGCGTATAGAGCTGACGGCCCGTGGTGACCTCCCAAAGCGTGACGTTGTCCTCTGCGTCCTTGCTGGTGAGGCGGCGTCCATCCGGGCTAAAAGCGACGTAAGTAACGTTATTGGCATGACCAGTCAGAGTACGCAGTTGCTGACCCGTGGCGACATCCCAGATCTTAACCGTCCGGTCCCCACTCCCCGAGGCCAGGTAGCGGCCATCGCGGCTAAAGGCAAGCGAGTAAACGACGTCAGCATGGCCGGTTTGGAGAACGAGTTCGGGTCTAGCTGGGATTGCTTGCTGAGCGCGGCCCAACGGCGCAAAAGCGAGTAGAAGAAAAAGCGCCACGGGAACATGGAGCATGAAAAGCCACAACGCCTTCCACATGAAGCTCGCCAGGAGTCGAGTGGGAGCCGCTCGGCTTCGCTCCGACGAGTTATAGTCCGCAGTCATTTGTTAACCTGCGAGAAGGCTCATTGGCCGCTTCCGCAAGTTGAAACGAGCGCTGTTGAAGCCCTCTTACCTTGGAGGGCCGACCTGGAAAAGGACACCATCGCTCCACCGACGAAATACCGGGTAATCGGCTACGCGAATTTCGGAGGCCCCTACTGGGGATCATCGATCGAAGGAGATTACGACACCGTAGCATGGCTGTGTCCGACGCCAGGAGGGTCCGCACAGTAGCCGACCCGCGCGAGCGCTCCTGGCCGAGAAGAGCTTTTATGGCGCTATGCTGCGCGGTCCGGCTACGCCCCGAACTGCTGCAGGAACCGGAGGTCGTTCTCGAAGAAGAGCCGGATGTCGTCGATCCCGTACTTGAGCATGGCGATCCGCTCCACCCCCATGCCAAAGGCCCAGCCCGTCACCTCCTCCGGATCGTAGCCCACGTGCCGGAACACCTGGGGGTGGACCATCCCCGCCCCCAGGATCTCCAGCCACCCCGACTGCTTGCACACCCGGCACCCCGCCCCGCCGCAGAGAAAGCACACAAAGTCAGCCTCCGCCGAGGGCTCGGTGAACGGGAAAAAGCTCGGGCGGAAGCGGATCCGCGTCTCCGGGCTGAACATCTCCCGCGCGAACAGCTCCAGCG
>JACQWB010000239.1 GCA_016209385.1 Candidatus Rokuibacteriota bacterium | reverse complement strand
GCCCTGCACGCCGCGGGCGCCGGCGCTCTTCGGGGGGATGGCCGCGGCGCTCGGTCGGGGCCGAGGCGTGCGCGAGCCCTTGCACGGCTTGTTGCGAGCGCCGACCTCGCGCCTCAGCCGGGGCTCGCGCTCTGTCGCCGGCAGGCGGCGCCGAGCTCTGCCTCACCGCTGCGGGGTGGGAGGGTGGGATGGCGGCGGAGCCGCCAGGGCCTCAAGCGGCCCAGACGGCCCGCCGCGCCTGGTAGGCCTGCCAGATCCTCCGCCACTCGGGCGCGCAGAGCGTGGAGCCTTTGGCGCGCTGCCGGTGGTAGAGCCAGGCGGCGTAGCGCCGGAGCACGCGGGGGTGCGCCTCGTTCACGTCCAGCAGCACAGCGCTCGCCAGCAGGCCGAGCCTGAGCCCGGCCTCGAGCTTCGCCTTCCGGATCTGGTAGTGGCTCCAGGCGACGCCGGCCTGGTCGTCGGAGAGCCGGAGCGCGTAGAGCCGCTTGCCCAGGGTGGCCAGCTCCCGCAGTGACGGGCAGGCCTCGATCTCCGCGATCAGCGCGCGGAAGCCAGGATCCTGCCGCGCCTCCCATGTGTCGGCCACGCCGCAGCGCGGGCACGCGGGCAGCTCGCCCGCGTCGTCGTCGGCCTTGTAGCTGAGCCCGCAGCCCGGACAGCGGATCACCTCGCGATGGATCGAGCCCAGCCGGTGCCAGGCCTCCGGGCTGAAGCCCGGCTCGTCCTCTGACGCCGCGGGATCGAGCGGGAGCACGCCCTCCGTCGTCACCCACTCGGCGCGGCCGTTCAGCGGCTCGGCGTGGGCAAGGGCATCTGCTTCAGAGACCTCCTCAGCCCGCGCCAGGTCAACCACGAGCCAGTAGAGCTCCTGGAGGACGGCCCCGATGCCCCGCGACCGGGCCTCGGCCTCGTAGTGGGCCATGACCTCGGGGCCCGCCTCGAGGGCCAGGAGCAGCTCGCCCAGCTCCCACGCCTCCCGCGCCGTGCAGCGAAGGCGTCGCATCACGCGATCGACGGCGAGGCGCGCGGGCTTGCCGTCGGAGCAAGACTCGTGCGGCGCCAGCACCGTGTCCCCGATCAGGACGCCCTGCTCGAACCAGAGCCTCTCGCCCTGGCTGAGGCCCGAGATATGGGCGAGCAACTCATGCACGGGCTCGCCCTCAGGGACGACGAAGATCCGGGCCAGCGCCGTGGGCTTCGGCTCAGCCTCCTCCGAGGCCTCCGCCACCCAGCGGAAGGCCGCCACAGGACCGAGCGCGCACGCCTCCCAACGGCCGCCGGAGAAGTGCGCCAGCGCCGCGCCGCCGCCAGCAACGACAACCGCCACCGGCTTCCCCGCCCTGATCGCCTCGCGCGCCGTGAACACCGACCCCGGCGAGGGCCCGTAGAGGAAGGCGACCACTCCCGCCGACTCCCGCGCCAGCCGCCGCGAGCGCGCGAGGAGCGCGGCGCGCCCGGAGCCGGAGCCTTCCACCACGCGCCCACCCCGCCGGACGAACACGCGAACGAGCCCGCCCCGCGCCTCGGCCAGCGAGCCGGGCAGCAAGACCACCGAGCATGAGCACGCTGCCCGCCCGGCGGCGAGCACCGCGCGAAGCGCGTACTCATCCGCGCCCCTGGCCCCACCCGATCCGATCCCCCAGCCCCGGCGGAGGAAGAACCGGACCACCTCCGCCACCTGAGGAGCCCAGGCCTCTGGGAGCGCCCGAGCCCCTACTACCGCCATGAAACCATCTCGCGCCATTGCCAACACCTCCTGTGCTGGGTGTGAGTGTGAGAATTTTTCCCCCCGACCCGCGGCGGCCCGAGCGCCGCCCGGCCGCAGGGCCGGAGGCCGCGCCGCGGGAGGGATAACTGGAGGGGACCCCAGTGGGCTTCGCCCACAGGGGCGGCGGCCGTTTATGCTCACGCGGCGCGCGAAGCCTCCGGGGTTGACGGGGGCGGAAGGGGCGGTAGACTCGGGCGACCTGCGGCCGGGCGGGCGAAAAATTCTAGTTTCGATTTCCTTATGGGGCGGGTGGGTGGGGGCGTGGCCCGCAGGGCCACATGGCGCGATAGCGCCATGTCTTTACGGCGACCGAAGGGAGCCCCAGGCGAGCGGCAGCGAAGCCGCAACTCCCCCGCGCGAAGGCGCGGGGAACAGGAGGTGAGGAGCATGAGGAACTCGGTCGACCAAGGGTCGTGCGGGTGGGCCTCAAGGACGACTCGCGCTCAACCGGGGCCAAGCCTTGCGCCGTTTCTCTGCAAGGCGCCGGCCCCGCCTCATACCTAGCGCATCACCCCGGGCTCACCGTCTCCGCGTCGCTCAGGCTCGCGCTCTGACGGGGCCAAGGCGTGCGCGCAGCTCTTGCACGCCGCCGGCCCCGCCATAACCCCACCGCATCACCCCGGGTCCATAAAAACGTAATCGACTAAAAGCCTATCCTAGCTCGGCATCCCAGGGTAAAATGCCGACACGTGCCAGAGCACTTCCGGGAGGCCCGGAAAGCTGACTCAGTTTTTGTAAAGAGTCTTGGAAGGATGCGTCCGTGGGCCTGGGTTCGCTTGCCGCAAACGAGCAACGTTAAATAAATTTAAGATGACGAAAGGCATCTGCTCAACGACACTTCTGCCAGATGACCCGGCCGGAGAAGATGCGTTCGGCTCACATCAGCGGATTGCCAAGGCGATCGCCCACCTAATCCGCGAAGACGCTGGCGGGAGGTCTATTGGTTTAGCAGGTCCGTACGGGAGCGGGAAATCGACCGTCGTCCGATTGCTCCAAAGCCTTGCTCGTGCCGAAAGAGCGTCGTCCGAGATTGCGGTCTTTGTCTCTGATGCATGGGCTCACCAGGGAGATCCACTGCGGCGGGCTTTTCTCGAAAGCTTGGTAACCTTTCTGGTTAATCAGGGATGGACGAAACGAGAGCGATGGAAAGACGAGCTTGACCTTCTAACCCGACGTAGGGAGGACAACCAAACTACTTCAGAGCCTATACTTACTGTTCCCGGGAAGCTCGTTGCGGCTTCCGCTTTGCTTGTTCCCATTGGCTATACGCTCTTCAGCAAGGCGGGTCAGCCAGACCAGTTCCTGGGTGTTCGATTGTGGGTATGGGGTCTGTTCTTAGCACTGTCCCCCATTCTTGTGGCGCTTGCGTCCTGGCTATTCTACCGGCCAAAAGATGGTGTGGTCTCGTTGCTCGTTCAGAAAACTCGGGAGACGCGTCAATCCAGCACCGTGCGGTCTCCGGATCCAACGTCAATCGAATTTCGGTCTCTTTTCTCTAGCGTGATGGGGGAAGCGCTGAGCCATCCTAAGCGACGCCTTGTCGTGGTGATGGACAACATAGACCGTCTCGATGGCCACCAAGCATTGTCCATTTGGGCGACAATGCGTACTTTTTTCGAGACGGAGACGGGTGAGCAAGAACACTCACGCACATCGAATCTATGGCTTGTAGTCCCATTTGACCCCAAGGGGATTCGTACCCTGTTGGAGCAACGGCTCGAGAGTGCTGCTGAGGATGCCGCAGCAGTCTTCCTGGATAAGACATTTCAAATGACTTTCCGAGTGCCTCCACTCGTGCTGTCAGATTGGAGAAAGTTCCTTTGCGACCAACTCGCAGCGGCGTTTCCTGCTGAGCATCATCGTGAAGAGTTCGATACGATTTACCGCTTGTATCGTCTGAAAGGTATTCCGCCGGAAGGTACGCCGAGCCCACGTAGTATCAAGTTGTTTGTTAACTCCGTGGGGGCACTACATCGCCAGTGGGGCGACGAAATACCGCTAGTGATGCAAGCCCTGTATGCGGTGTACGCGGATTCTCTGAAGGAGTCCGTAAGTGGGTTGACGAAGGAAGACTTCCTCGAACCCGCAGTCCTCGCGCTTATTGGTGAGCCAGAATGGAGAAGGTACCTGGCGGCGCTACATTTCAATGCGCCTCCGGATAAGGCTCTAGAAGTGTTGATTAAACGGCAGGTTGAAGATGCATTGGTTAAGGGTGAAAGTGAGCCTCTTCGAAAACTTCTATTTGTTCCTGGCTTTATGACGGTATGTGAGCAGGTGCTTGAAGAACATCACCTGGGATGGGCTGAGAAGGAGCCGGTCGCGTTGGCAGCGACAGCGCTCGCTGTTAGCGGTATCGAGTCGTCGAGCAGTTTACAATTAGCCCAAGTGTGGCGCTGGCTTAAGATGGGTGTCGGATCGGTGAAACAATGGCCCATGGGTGGTGAGTTGGTGGGCAATGGAATTTTCGAGATAGTTCGTCACGCGATAGGAACCGAAAAGGAGAGGCTTGCAGAACGAGTCTTGAGTAGCCTATCCAACGCCTTGCCGGCTGTCGAGCACCCTGATGAGACTGCTGTTGCCGTAGCAGCGAAGCAGTGGGTCGGGGCAACGCTTCCGGTAGTCACAGGCATAAGTACAACTGTCGGAGAGGAGTTGGTTAACGCACATTTTGCCGTGCCGGGTGGGGCGAACGAGTATATCGAGGTCGCCACCGCGCTGCAGGAAGTCGGAGCGCAAAAGGTTCAGCGGTATTATCGGCCGAAGGCAACGCGAGAGCAGATTGTTGCCGAACTCGTACGACGGTGTGCCGCGGGACACTTTGATGTGCGCCATGCCAACGTGGTTTGGGTCATGGCTGAAATCGAAAACGGATGGCGCTGGCATGAATTGTTTAACACCGCAAATCAGCGACTGCGGGGAGGAACCGTCTTACGCGTTGGCGAAGTACTCGGCTGCGTATTGGCGCTGCTATACCTGGCGTGGCATGCTAAAGTCACTGAGGCGCAAGACATACTGAAACAACTGGCTACAGAAGGGCACTTGATGCATCACCTACACCAGGCTAACGCAGAAAGGCAAAGGACTGCGATTGCCGTCTGCATGTTACCGATTCTTGAAAGTGCGCCGTCAGGTGACCAGCGGGCGGCAATCGGGAACTCTGGCGCAGGGCAAAACGCGTACAGGGCCATATTGCAGTCACCCGGAGAATACGGGGACGTTGTCCGGGATATGGCGGAGTTAGCGTTGAAAATGGACAAGGTGCCTACGCTCCTCGCGGCGCATACGGCATCCGTGGCGGCTCCTTTTCTCGCCGCGACGCTAGAGGTGATTGCTACACGAGATGACGCACATGCGACGCTAACTGCAGATTTGCTAATTTCTCACTACCCTCGGCTAGCGAGCGCCCTGAACGTTACCACATTGCACGCACTGGTTCGAAACCTGGTGAGCAGGGGAGAGCTCTTATCGAGGCTGAAGGGACATGAATTCTCGGCGGATTTAGCCGCACTCTATAGACTTGCAGGGTCAGCCGGTTCGGAAGAGGAGGCAAAGGAAGTTAAGGCCTACTTGGCATCTGAACTTCAAGAGATTACAGAATCCGTTTGGGTGGACGCCCTAGCTCAGGAAGGGTCGCTTCTTGAACTGCTCCTGTGGTTGCTGGAGGATGGTGCGCCGCTTGGTCTAACGGAAGCCTTCGCAGACGCGCTAATTGGACATGCGAAGAACTCGTTGGAAGGGGGAAATCCTCCTGCAAGATTTCAACGCGACTGGTCCCGGCTCCCGCTGGCGTTGCAGCAGGAGTTGCAGGAGACATTCTTGCGAGATCTTCGCGATGTAGTCTTAGCGCGTTCAGAAAGGACGCTGTTGCCAGCTTTGATGCTATACGGGTCTCAGCTGATAGAGTCTGGCCTCCTGGACGAAAGGGCTGATGAAGTTGTGCGACAGTTGGGGAAGGATATCCTGGAGCGGCTGGAAGCAGCAGAAGTGGCTTGGCTTGACCGCCTTTTGAGAAAAAGCCCCGGGATTCTAGACAGATGCCCGAGAGCTTCCAAGACAACCCTGCGGCAACGGGTGGAGTCCGTGTTGCTGAAGATCGATCCAAGCTCACCTGCCAGGACGGGTGCTGAAGGCATTGCGCGCACGCTCGGGATTGACGTTCAAAGGCTAGTGTCTGGTGTAAACGACACTAGGACTGAGAGCGGGTAGCCCACCCGCTGGTCACTCCTAACCCTCGACTGGCCGCGGGCCTGGAGAAACCAGGCGCATCATTGGCTGCCCCAGAGCCTCGCGTCATTGCGCGGACAGGTGGTCCTCGCTATGCTCAGGTAGCGTCTGGTCGGAGTTCGTAAATCAGCAGGTCGTTGATTCGCATCGACTCCCAACTGCGGAGCCGGGAAACCGGGATGAAATTACGTGCCGGCTTAGGGGCCTTCTCTCGTGCTTTTTCCCTTTCAGGCACTTAGCCAGCATCCTCGACCCAGCAGAATGAGCCCCGCGCTCGGAAGGACGTCGCACACGGAACGATGTCTAAGACCAACACTACTTCAATACCAGCCTGATCTCCTCTCTAATCCGATTGGCGATTGCCTTTACCGCCTCGGACCTCTCTAGAATCACCTCTTGCTCTCGCGATCTCAGCACCATGTTTTCGTGGAGTTCATCAATGAGTACCCGTATCTGCTGAGGGAAATCAGCACTATGCCGTAGAAGAAAGTTCACCGTATCCTGCACCGCGTCGGCCTTCTGCAGTTTTTCGGCCATGGCCACTTGTTCCGGCCTTAGCTGGCCACGAAGGTTCTCTACGAGAACGCTCATCCCAAGAATCGTCGAAAGGTACTGAACCGGAAATGCAAACATTCGCTCATTCAATTCAGAGAGGATCTTCCTTTGTTTTTCCTTGCGCTCGCGTCGCTCTGAGTAAAAGGAAATGACGATCTGATTAATCGCTGTCCGAAAGTAGAGCGCAAGGCTCAAAAGCACGTTCAGGGCGATGCTCGCCCACAGTACGATGTCCTTCCACAAGGCGCTTATCCTGTCCTCAGTTTCGCTAGTGTCTCGCCCTGAAAAACGATGTGCCCTCTATCGGCAAGGGGTGACGCACGGACCATTCGGGGTCGTAAAACTTCATGGGCGACCTCTGGGGCTGTCCAAGCATAGTCCGAGACCAGGTCGCCGTACAGCAGAATTCCGGCATATATGCTGAAGACTGTAGGCCTCGAAGCGAACGGCGCAAAAGCTGGGCCGCGTCAAAGAGATATGCACGTTTGACTTAGAACCCGCCTACACGGACTCAGGTGATCGAGATTATAGCGACAGCCTTGACGTGCGTAGCCTCAAGCGCAAAACTCGTTGGTAAATCGAACCGTTCTTCCCCTTTCTCCAACCGGCTTACAGGCCGTTTCTAGCGTGTCTCATTTCTTCAAGATGGGCTCCACAAAGGAATAATCCCGCCTGGGCCTTTCGGGCCGCAGTTTCGCAGGTGCTAAACTAATATACAGGCGTCACTCCGTCCGCCCCGTCGGTATGTCCCGGTCAGCGTCCATCTCAACGGCCCCGGCCGGCTATGACCGCGTCATTGTGAGAAATTTTCTGCGACGGAGTGAGATCACATGAGACGGTCTAAGACGACGAAAAGTGCCGCTGGAGGGATTTCAAGTCCATTGCCTTACCAGGTTAGGCGAGCCATCCGTTGCGCTGGGATCCCCCAATGATCTGCTACCACTCTGCTACCAAAACACCCCGTACCGGGAGAAAGCAGGGGCACCATCGTTCAGCTCTGATGCTTGGGTTCTTGCGTAGTTAGGTCCTCTGAGGGATTCTCGGTTGGTGCCTGATCGGGACTCTTAATCAGTAGGTTGGAGGTTCGACTCCTCCACGGCTCACCAAGATTTTCCCCTCGTGGCGGGCGGCCTCGTGGCCGCCCTTAGCTTCTGCTCACGCCGACTCATCCTGACGCCGCGAAGCCCCTCCCATCAGGTGTGATGAATCGTCGTGCCAGTTTGCCTCCAATACTGGTGCGCCGAGTGCCATCGCGCCCCGGGTAGCCCCTCCATGTCTGATGGGGCCGTTCGGTCCGAACCGTGGTAGCCTACTGTTAGGGAGGTTTCGGGTGCTGACCCGACGCTCGGCGGGGTTTCTGGTGACAGTGAGGGATCGCGAGAACGTGGGTGCCTGCCGTCGACGGAGGACCGGCGTCGGACGAGTTCCGTTTGGTGCCTTGGCGGCTGTGCTCGCTCTGCTCGTGGCCGCGCTGGTGGTGGCGCGGGCGGAGGAGCCGTCGGCGTCGCTGGAGCTTGAGCTGAAGCCGCCCGCCACGGCAGCGCGCATCCTTCCGTTGCCCGCTACCGAGGCCGTTCGCGCGGACACCGCCCAGGCGATCAGCGAGATCGAGGCACAGGAGCGATTGGACGCGCTGGTTCGAGAGACCATCCGGAGTCCCCGTCGACGGCCTGACCTCGACTACGATGTCTTCAGCGGCATCCAGTCGCGCGGCATCAGCAACGCGCTCCGGCAGCGCTGACGCCCCGTCCACCCAGGCCGATGCCGAGACTTGACCTCTCCGCGGGGCCTGGCAGACAGCGCAGGCGCCGAGCCGGGCTCGAACACCTCCTGCGCCGCCGAGCGCGGCGGTACGGGAAGGCGATCCGGCTCTCACTCCAGGGTAGCACCGCACGCCTCTGGTTCCGCGGGCTCGCGCTCGGTCTCGCCATCGCGCTGGCCTCGGTGTTGGGCTTCCTGGAGGGCGTGGAACGGTGGGGCCTCAACATGCAGTTCCACCTCCGGGGTCCCCGCCCGCCGCAGACTCCGATCGTCATCGTCTCCATCGACGAGGACTCCTTCGACGAACTGAACCTGCCCTGGCCCTGGCCGCGGGCGCTCCACGCCGAGTTCCTGGACATCGTCAGCCGGGGGCGGCCAGCCGTGATCGGCCTCGACCTGCTGTTCGCCGAGCCGTCGTCGTTCGGGCCCGACGACGACGTGGCGCTCGCCGAGGCCGTGGCGCGCGTGGGCAACGTCGTCCTGCCGGGGGCCATGACCGTGGTACGCGAGAGCTTCTACAGCAAGGTGGATCTCAACCCGCCCCTCCCATCCATCCGCCGGGGAGCGGCCGGCTTCGGCCCTGTCAACTTCTATCCGGACGACGACGCCTTCGTCCGGTGGGCCCACCTGAGCCAGATCTATCAGGGCCAGGAGCTCTCCCACTTCGACCTCCATCTCTACCGGCTCGCGGTGAAAGCGGGGATGCCGTCGCGGCCGTTCGGGGGGTCGAGCTTCCTGATCAACTACCGGGGCGGCCCGCGGACCTTCCCCACGGTCCCCTACTACCGCATCCTCAACGGCGAGGTCGGGCCGCAGGTCTTCACGGGGAGAATCGTCCTCGTCGGGGCGACCAGCCCGGTGCTCCACGACGTCTTCCCCACCCCGTTCGCGACCCAGGGCAACATGCCCGGGGTGGAGATCCACGCCAACGTCCTCGAGACGCTCTTCCAGGGGATCCCGATCCAGCGGGTCCCGTGGCCGCTCAAGGGCCTGCTCGCCCTGGCCGGCGGCGTCCTGGCCGTCTGGATCACGAACCGGATGCGTCCCCTCCACGCCCTCGGCGTCGTCGTCGTCGCTGGCTCACTGTCCGCCGGTGTCGGGTTCGCCGCGTTCGTGTGGGGGCGTCTCTGGCTCGATGTCGCGCCGGTCCCGGCGAGCCTGCTGATCGGCTACGTCGCCACGGTCGTGGAGAACTTCATTCAGGAGCAGCGCGAGAAGCGCCGGCTCTCGCGCTTCTTCTCGCCGGCCGTGGTCAAGGAGATCGTCCGGCACAAGGACGACGTGAACCTGGGGAGCACGCGGCGGCGGATGACGGTCCTCTTCTCGGACATCCGGGGGTTTACCTCCATGTCGGAGAAGATGGCCCCGGAGGAGGTCGTGACGTTCCTTCGCGAGTATCTCACGGAGATGACCGAGGCAGTGTTCAAGCACGGCGGGACCGTGGACAAGTACATCGGCGACGCCATCATGGCCCTCTACAACGTGCCCTTCTACCAGCCCGACCACGCGGAGCGCGCCGTGCGGACCGCCCTCGAGTTCCAGCAGCGCCTGCGCCCGCTCGCCGCCCGCTTTCATGCCAAGTACGGCGGCGACCTCCGCTGCGGGGTCGGCGTCAACACCGGCGACGCCGTCGTGGGGACCATCGGGGCGGAGCAACGGCTCGAGTACACGGCCATCGGGGACGCGATCAACCTGGGCTCCCGGCTGGAGAGCGTCACCAAGGACTTCAAGGTCTCCATCGTCATCAGCGAGTCCACCTACCAGGAGGTTCAGGGCCAGTTCGTCACGCGCTACCTCGGCGAGGTGAGGGTGAAGGGGAAGGAGATCCCGGTCAAGATCTACGAAGTCGCCGAGGCGGACGCTCGCCGGGAACTCCGGCTCCCGATGGACACCTCGGTCACCATCTCCGACGGCGAGATCTCCGTCCTCGCATCGGTCAGTGACCTGAGCCTGAGCGGCATGGCGGCGCGGGGGCTGCCCAAGCAGTTCGCCGAGGGGCAGGTCGTCGACATCCGCCTCGAGCTCCCCGCCCTCCCGCAGCCGGTAGACGTCAAGGGGGAAGTCTCCTGGAGCGTCGAGGATCGGGCCGGGTTCCGCTTCCTCGAGATCAAGCCCGCCGATCAGGCGGCGATCGCTGAGTTGGTGTCCGGGCGTGGGGCCCCGGCCCCCGAGGCGTGAATTGGCACCGCCCGGCGCCTCCGCGTGGCCTCACGGCGCCGGGCCGTGGAAGCGCAAAGATTCAAGGGGGATGCAGGCGAACCAGGCCCCCGCGAGCCTAGTAACGAACCTCTGCGTCCTCCGAGGCGTCATCGACGTCTTCCTTTTCCTTCGCAGGCGGCCGCGCCGGTAGCGGTCGGGCCGGGGCTGAGCCTGAGCCTCACCGGCAATATGCCCGGTTAGCCCCTCTGAACCCGCCCTTCGAGCATGTCGTCCACGGGCTCAAGTGGCCGCTCCAGCCAACCGAACCTCCGGCGGAGACCAGGAGGCAGGCGGGCAATGCCGGGGTGGCTGCTGCGACGGCCCTCGCCAGGGTGCTGACGACCCCCGAGGCCTCGGTGGTCCGTGCGGCGGCAGACGACGATCACGACCCGCAAGCCGACCGAGGCATTCATCATCGCGTTCGAGGATAAGAAACTCGACGAAACGAAGAAAGAGGAGACGGCCAGCACGACTACCACCCGTACCGGCGACGCGCCGGATGTCACGGTCAGCGAGTCCACGGCAAAGCTGAGCCTCGCTGGGCTGCTGCCCTCGAGGAAGGTAAAGTCTTCGACGGTCGGGTTGCTGTTCGTGGCGCTCAGCGGACCCGCGCGCGCCTTGACACCCGCGCCGGGCCCCTGGTAGGGTCCTCGGCGGGTGAGGCGGCGAATGGCTCTGCCCGACCTCCTTCGGCATCACCTCCGGGCCAAGGTCCTCTCGCTGATCCTCGCCATCCTCGTCCTCGGGTTCGGCGTCCTCGTGATCCTGAACATCCGGCGGGAAGCGGAGCTGCTGGTTGCCGGGAACCAGGAGACGGCGCGCCTCCTGGCCGGGTCGATCCACCGCAGCATCGAGAACGGCATGCTCGAGGGGCGCCCGGACATCATCCGGCGGCTCGTCCACGAGCTGAAGAGCGAGCTGAAGGACGTACGCCAGCTCGACGTGTACCGCCGGAACGGCGTCGAGGCGTTCACCGACCTCGAGACGGTGAACGAGGTGAGCCGCCTGGGCGGCATCGGGCCGGACGTGGTTGCGCGCATCTCGAAGATGCGCCGGGAGCCGGGGATGCGGATCAGCCACCCGCTCTTCACCCGCGCGGTAGAGACCATGGTGCCCCAGGAGGCCTACGAGATGGTGGACGGCGGCCGCATGCTGACGCTCTTCCGGCCGCTGCGGAACCTGGAGGACTGCCAGGGGTGCCACGGCCAGGACCACCAGGTCCGTGGGGTGCTCCGGGTCAGCCTCGGGCTCGACAAGCTGGACGCGGCGCTCCGGGCGGCCCGGAACCGCCAGATCGGCGTCGCGCTCCTCACGATCCTGGGGGTGACCGGAGCCCTCGTCGTGTTCATGGGCCGCGTGGTCCTCCAACCCATTGCGCGGGTCGCGGCCGCCGCGCGCCGGATCGGCAGCGGCGACTTCGGGGCGCGCGTGAGCGTGCGGAGTCGGGACGAGATCGGGGAGCTTGGCCGGGTCATCAACGACATGGCAGACCGCCTGAAGACGGCCCACGATGACCTGGAGGCGCGCAACGCCGAGCTGGCGGAGGCGCTCCAGAGCCTCAAGGAGTCGATGCGGAAGGTGGAGCTGCTCGAGCAGGTCAAAGGGGAGCTCTCCAAGTTCGTCCCCGAGTCGGTGAAGCGCCTGCTCGAGAAGGACCCGGAGGCGCGGGAGCTGGAGAAGCGGGAGGCGGACGTCTCGGTGCTGTTCCTGGACATCGAGGGCTATACCAAGCTCTCGGAGCAGCTTCCGCCGCAGCGGCTCAACCGGCTGATCCAGGATTACTTCTCCAGCTTCCTCGCGATCATCCGGGCGAACCAGGGCGACGTCAACGAGACGGCGGGCGACGGCCTGATGGTGATCTTCCAGAGCGAGGGCAGCCTCACGCGGCACGCCCAGAACGCCGCCGCCTCGGCCTTCCAGATCCAGGTGAAGCTGGCCGAGCTGAACCGCGAGTTCGAGGGCGTGTACCCGCCGATCACGATTCACGTGGGGATCAACAGCGGCCCGGCGCTCGTCGGCGCGACGAAGCTCGACGCGGCGGGCGGTGGCCGCTGGACCTTCACCGCGTCGGGCTCCACGACGAACCTGGCCGCGCGGGTCGCCGCCCTGGCCAAGGGCGGGGAGATCATGGTCGGGCCCGAGACGGCCGAGCGGATCAAGGGCCAGTATGTCCTCGAGGACACGGGCGAGCACCGGCTGAAGAACGTCACCGAACCGGTGCGGGTCTTCCGCCTGGTGCCGCCGGGGGTCTACTCGAAGGTCGTCGCGTGAAGGTGCAATCGCTGCACCGTGACCCGTCGAGTCCCGCAGGCAGGGTCGAGAGGAGGGGGAACAGATGAAGTACACGGCGGTCGTTTTCGGGGGATTGCTCCTGTTCGGTCTGGTGGCCTGCGGCGCGGCTGCCGCCCAGACTGCGAAGGCCGAGCTGCGCAACCCGGAGGGAAAGGTCGTCGGTCGGGCGACGCTCACGGAGGAGGCGCAGGGCGTCAAGATCGCGGTGGAGGTGTTCGGCCTCCCGTTCGGCCCCCGGGGGTTCCACATCCACGCGGTCGGCAAGTGTGACCCGCCGGGCTTCACGTCGGCGGGCGGCCACTTCAACCCGCACGGCAAGAAGCACGGGCTCAGGAGCCCGGAGGGGCCCCACGCGGGGGACCTGCCGAACATGGTGGTCTGGCCGGACGGGACGGCGAAGTTCGAGGTCGTGGCGCCGCACGTGACGCTCGGGGCGGGGACGCACTCCCTCTTTCACCCGGGCGGCACAGCGCTCGTGATCCACGCCGACGTGGACGACGAGCGGACGGACCCCACCGGGAACGCCGGCGGGCGTATCGCGTGCGGCGTCATCACGAAGTAGGCGGTGGGCGAGTCGGGCGAGTCCCGGGTTCTTGCGAGCATCGCGCTTGTCGGGTAGAATTCGGGTTGCCTGGACTGACCTCGTCGTTTGCACGGTTGAAGGTCAGACCCTCCACCGTTCGTCCTGCTTTTCGGGCGTCGCGGTTCGACCCATGGGCATCCCAGGCAGCCAGCCAAGCTCGAGCGGCGCGCGTTTCGCATGCGGGGTGGAGGCGTGCCGTGCGGGCCGGCGGTTTCGGCGTGCGAGAGTGGCGGAACTGGCAGACGCGCTGGACTTAGGATCCAGTGGGTGAAAACCCCTGGGGGTTCGACTCCCCCCTCTCGCACCAGCTGACATGAGGGAGCTCTTGACGGCTACATCGGGCCTCGCGCGGCGGGTGGCCTGCCTGCGGCATGGCCGAACCCGCCACGCTCGAACACATCGGGCCTCGCGCGGTGGGTGGCCTGCCTGCGGCATGGCCGAACCCGCCACGCTCGAACTACATCGGTGAGATGAAAGTCGCGGTCGAAGAGCTCGAGGCGTGCAAGCGGCGGCTGCAGGTCGAGGCCCCGGAGGACCTCGTCCGGCAGGCCTGGGAGGAGGCGTACGGGCGTGTCCAGCGCCAGGCCCGCCTGCCGGGGTTCAGGAAAGGGCACGTGCCCCGCACTCTGGTGAAGCTCCACTTCGCCGACGAGGTGCGTCGCGAGGTCGCTAACCGGCTGATCCCCGAGGTCTACCGCCGGGCGCTGGCGGAGGCCGGCCTGTTGCCGGTGGAGGAGCCCGAGCTCCAGGACGTGACTCTCGAGGAGGGGATCCCCCTCAAGTTCACTGCGGTCGTCGAGATCAAGCCCGCCATCACCCTCGGGACGTACCGGGGTCTCCGGGTGCAGCAGGCGCCGACCCCGGTGACCGACGCGGAGGTGGAGCAAGCGCTCGGGCACCTGCGGGAGCACCACGCCGAGTTCCGGAGCGTGGAGCGGGCGGCCACGCACGGCGACCTGGTCATCGTGGACTACACGCTCCTGCCTGACGCGATGGAGCCGCGGAGCGAGCGGGGGTACGCCTTCCTCGTCGGCTCTCAGTCGGTGCTTCCGGAAATCGACGCGGCGGTGACCGGTCTCCCGCCCGGCGAGGAGCGCGAGGTCCCGGTGCGCTTCCCCGAGGATCACCCGCGCGAGGAGCTCCGGGGCAGGGCCGGGACGGCCCGGGTTAAGGCGGTGGAGGTCAAGGAGAAGGTGCTCGCCGCGCTGGACGACGAGTTCGCGCGGGGCCTCGGCGAGTATGAGGATCTGGCAGCCCTGCGCGCCGCGGTGAGGAAAGAGCTGGAAGCCCAGCGCGAGCGGGAGAACCGTCGCGCTCTGGAGGAGGGGGTCGTGGAGGTCCTGCTCGCCGGGCACGCCTTCCAGGTGCCCGAGGCGATGGTGCTCCGCCAGATGGGCCACGCGATCGGGCACACCCGCGAGCGGATCCGGCGGCAGGGGGTGGACCCCGACAAGATCCCGTGGGACTACGAGAAGCTGGCGTCGGAGCTCCGGCCGGGGGCGGAAAAGGCCGTGAGGCGCGCGCTCCTGCTCGAGGCGATCGCCGAGCGCGAAGGCCTGAACCCATCGGACGACGACGTCACGCGCGAGGTGGAACGGGTTGCCGCGGCGACCAAGCGCCCGGCCCCGGCCGTGCGTCGGCTGATGGAGCAGAGCGGCGACCTGGACAGCCTTCGCCTGGCCCTGCGGGAGGCCCGGGTCCTTGACTTTTTGATCGAGCACGCCACTATTGATGTATCCTAGGGGACGCGAGGACGTGTCCAGACAAAGGAAGGCACCCATGGCCCTGGTTCCGATCGTGGTCGAGCAGACCCCCCGCGGGGAGCGGGCGTTCGACATCTTTTCCCGTCTCCTGAAGGAGCGGATCATTTTCCTCCCGACCTTCATCGAGGACGAGCTGGCCAACCTGGTCATCGCTCAGATGCTGTTCCTCGAGGCCGAGGATCCCGACAAGGACATCTTCCTCTACATCAACTCCCCGGGCGGCGCGGTTACCGCGGGGATGGCGATCTACGACACCATGCAGTACGTGAAGCCCTCCATCTCCACGATCTGCAT
>JACQWB010000238.1 GCA_016209385.1 Candidatus Rokuibacteriota bacterium | reverse complement strand
GTCATGGTGCGATTATCTTACTCAAAAGGCCGGAGCGATCAACCGCCCAGGATCTCCTCCTCCTTCTTCTTCAGGAGCTCGTCCGCCCGCTGGATGAACTTGTCCGTGAGCTTCTGGACCTGCTCGAGGCCGCGTCGGCTGTCGTCTTCCGAGACCTTCTTTTCCTTCTCGAGGGCCTTGACCCGCTTGTTCGCCTCGTGCCTGATGTTGCGCACCGCGACGCGGCAGTCTTCGGCGAGCTTGCCGACGACCTTGGCGAGCTGCTTCCGGCGCTCCTCGGTCAGCGGCGGAATCGTCAAGCGAATGAGCTTCCCGTCGTTGGCCGGCGTGAGACCCAGGTCGGACTTCATGATGGCCTTCTCGATGGCGGGAAGCAGGGCGGGCTCCCACGGCTGGATCAGGAGCGTCTTGGGGTCGGGCACCGAGAGGGACGCCACCTGGTTGACCGGCGTCGGGGTCCCGTAGTAATCGACGCGGATCGCCTCCAGGATCCCCGTGCTGGCCCGGCCCGTCCGCAGCCCTGAGAACTCGCGGGCGAGCACGTCGAGAGCTCCCTGCATCCGCGTCTCCGCATCCTTGATCACCGCCTGCATGGGCCGTCATGCCCTCCGCGGTGGATCGTCGGCGGCGACGCGTGAGCCCACCGCCTCCCCCTTGACGATCCGCGCGATGTTGCCGCGCTCGGTGAGGTTGAAGATCACGATGGGCAGCTTGTTGTCCATGCAGAGCGAGATGGCCGTCGCGTCCATGACGGCGAGCCCCCGGTTCAGCACCTCGATGTAGCCCAGCCGGGGAATCAGCTCGGCGGCCGAGTCCTTCCGCGGATCCGCCGAGTACACGCCGTCCACCTTGGTCGCCTTGAGGATGACCTCGGCACCGATCTCCACGGCGCGGAGGGCGGCAGCCGTATCGGTCGTGAAGAAGGGGTTCCCGGTCCCGGCCGCGAAAATCACGACGCGCCCCTTCTCGAGGTGACGGATCGCCCGCCGACGGATGTACGGCTCGGACACGGCCCGCAACTCGATGGCAGAGAGGACCCGCGTCGGCGTCCCGGTTTTCTCCACGGCGTCTTGGAGCGCCAGCGCGTTGATCACCGTTGCCAGCATCCCCATGTAGTCGGCGGTGGCCCGCTCCATGCCGCCGGTCGAGGCCACCAGGCCGCGGAAGATGTTGCCCCCGCCGATGACGATGGCCACCTGGACGCCGAGCTCCGCCACCGCCTTGACTTCCCTCGCGACCCGGTCCAGCACGTCCGGGTCGATCCCGTACCCCTGCGCACCGGCGAGCGCCTCACCGGACAGCTTCAGCACGACGCGACGGTAGAGCGGAGGTGCGGAGCGATTCCCCACGCTACTCTCCCTCGCCGACGCGGAAGCGGGCGATCTCTCGGAGGGGGGCTTCGTCCCCCTTCCGAACCTCCCCCCCAGCTTGCGCGGACCGGGTACCCGCGAAGCGGGTGCGCGCTCGAACGTGCGGCACGCAGGAGCACCACGACATGCCTTAGTCTCCCTCGCCTACTCTGAAGCGGGCGAAGCGGCGGACCACGACGCGCTCGCCGACCCGGGCGCCCAACTGGCCTACCAGGTCCTTGACCTTGGTCTTCCCCGAAGCGTCCTTGATGAACGGCTGCTCGAGCAGGCACTGCTCGGTGTAGAACCGCTCCAGCTTGCCTTCCACGATCTTCTCGAGGACGTGGGCCGGCTTCTTCTGGTCCGCCATCTGGTGGCGGTAGATCTCTCGCTCCTTGTCCACGACCTCCCCCGGAACGTCCTCCCGCGCGACGTAGGTCGGGTTCGCGGCAGCCACCTGCATGGCGAGGTCCTTCACCAGCTCCTGGAAGCCGTCGGTGCGCGCGACAAAATCGGTCTCGCAGTCGATCTCGACCAGCACTCCGATCCTCCCGCCGGGATGGATGTAGGCCCCGACGAGGCCCTCGCGCGCCTGGTGGTGGGCCCGTTTGGCGGCGTCCGCCAGCCCCTTCTTCCGGAGAAATTCGACGGCCTTCTGGATGTCCCCCGCAGAGGCTTCCAGCGCGGCCTTGCAGTCCATCACGCCGGCCCCGGTGAGCTCCCGGAGCTCCTTCACCAACTCTGTCGGTCGAGGCACTCCGGGCGGTCCTCCGTCACACGCTCTCGGCGGGGGCCAGCTCGGCCTCGGTGGCCTCGGGAGCGGCCTCCTCCGGCTCTTCCTTGGCGAGCGTTCCTCTCCCTTCGATGATCGCGTCGGCGATGCGCGAGGTGATCAGGCGCACCGCGCGGATCGCGTCGTCGTTGCCCGGAATCGGATAGTCGATCCCTGTCGGGTCGCAGTTCGTATCGACGATGGCCACGATGGGGATCGCCAGCCGCTGAGCCTCGGCCACCGCGATCTTCTCCTTGCGGGGATCGACGACGAACACCGCCGCGGGCAACCGGTCAACCTCCTTGATCCCTGCCAGCGCTTTCTCGAGCTTCTGCCGCTCGCGCTCGAGCCCGAGCACCTCTTTCTTCGGGAGGCTCTCGTACTCCCCGCTGGCGCTCATCTCCTCGAGCTTCTTGAGCCGACCGATCGACTTGCGAATGGTGGCGAAGTTGGTCAGGGTCCCCCCCAGCCAGCGCCGGTTCACGTAGAACATGCCGCAGCGCGTGGCCTCCTCGTAGACGGTGTCCTGCGCCTGCTTCTTGGTCCCGACGAAGAGGACGGCCCCGCCGCCCGCGGCCAGGTCCCGGACGAAGGCGTAGGCCTCCCGGAACTTCTTCAGGGTCTTCTGGAGATCGATGATGTAGATGCCGTTCCGCTCCCCGAAGATGTACTTCTGCATCTTGGGGTTCCAGCGCTTGGTCTGGTGGCCGAAGTGGACCCCGGCCTCCAACAGTTCTTTCATCGTCAGGCTTGCCATGGCAGCTCTCCTTCGGTTTGCCTCCGCTCCCTACACCCCGTCACGGGGCACCGAACGCTGGGAGCGTGTATTATGCCGGAGGGGGTCCCCACCCCCTCCGGTTCCTCCCCCGGCGGGACACCCCGGTTCCGGGGGAAGCGACCAATTGGGCTCTCAGAGCCCGTTCCCTCACGTGGAGTACTTGGCGTTGATCCGGACGTACTCTTCCGAGAGGTCGCACGTCCAGACGGAATCCTGCCCCGATCCCAGGCCGAGGTCGATCTCGATCGTGTACTCGGCCCCCGCCATGATCTCGCGGATCCGGTCCAGCCTGGCGCCCGGCTTGAGCTGGCCACCGGTCACCAGGGCCTCGTCCCCGAGCGAGATCGCGACCCGGTCGGCGACAACGGTCGCCCGGGATTTCCCGAGCGCCATCATGATCCGCCCCCAGTTCGGGTCCTGGCCGTTGAGCGCGGTCTTGACCAGGAGCGAGTTGGCCACGGAACGCGCCGCATCCAGCGCCTCCCGCCGCGCCTTCGCACCGCGGACGCGGATCTCGACCAGCTTGGTCGCCCCCTCCCCGTCCTTGACGAGCATCCGCGCGAGCCGCTGGGCTACGGCCTCGACGCCCCGGGCGAGGGCCCGGAGGCCGCGACTCCCCCTCTCCAGCGGAGTGTTCTCCGCGAGCCCGTTCGCCAGGATCGCCACCGTGTCGCTCGTGGACTGGTCGCCGTCCACGGTGAGCCGATTGAAGGAGCGGTCGGCGGCGCGCCTCAGCACCGCCTGGAGCGCGTCCTGCGAGATCGCCGCGTCCGTCGCGAGGAAACAGAACATCGTAGCCAGGTGGGGCTCGATCATCCCCGAACCCTTCGCGATCCCGCCGATCGTCGCGGGTCGCCCCGCGACCTCGAGACGGAGCGCGGCCTCCTTCGGAACCGTATCGGTGGTGAGGATTCCTTCCGCCGCGAGCCGGCCGCCCTGCGGCGAGAGGGCCTTCACGAGCTTGGGCAACGCAGCCCGCACCCGCTCCATCGGAAGTGGCTGGCCGATGATCCCGGTGGACGCCACGAGCACCTGACGCGCGGGGATGCGCAGGAGATCGGCGACCAGGGCCGCCATCTCGCGTGCGTCCCGGACCCCCTCCTCCCCGGTGCAGGTGTTGGCGCAGCCGCTCGAGGCCAGGATCGCCTGGATCGTCCCCCCTGTGATGTGCTCCATGGAGACTTGGACCGGGGCGCCCTTCACCTGGTTGGTCGTGAAGACTGCCGCGGCCCGGGCGGGGACCGACGAGTAGATGAGGGCCAGGTCTCGCTTGCCACTCGCCTTGATCCCGCCGTGGATGCCGGACGCCAGGATCCCGGGGACCGCCGTGATCCCTCCCTCGAGCCACTCCATCTCAGCCATTACACTCGGAGGGGGGCCGGGTACCCACGGCCCTGCCGTGGGTGCGCCTTCGGCGCGGGTACCCGCCCCTTCCGATTCCTCCCCCATGCTGTTCGAGCGTGGCGGGTTCGGTCCTGCCGTGAGGCAGCGGGCACCCGCCGCAGGCGGGTCGCGCCGCGCGAGGCCCGAGTCAGCCGCGCGGGCCGGGTACCCGCGCTTTCAGCGCGGGTCCGCGCTCGAACAGGAAACGCGCAGCGGCCCAGGTATGTCCCGGCCATGGGCTAGGGGTACACCGGCGGCGCGTCCAGCCCCGTGCGCTCGTCCCACCCGAAGAGGATGTTGAGGTTCTGCACACCGTTGGCGGCCCCGCCCTTGCCCAGGTTGTCGAGGGCCGAGAGGCAGATCGCCCGCTGGGTCCGACGATCGGCGACCACCGCGACGTCGCAGAAGTTGGAGCCGAGTACGGCCCGCGTGGTCGGAAGCGTCTCCTCCGGCAGCACACGGACGAAGGGCTCGCCCGCGTAGAAGTCACGGTAGCAGGTGAGAAGCTCCCCTGTGGTCGCGGCTTTGGCGAGCCGCACGTACGCGGTGGTGTAGAGCCCCCGGTTCAGGGGCGTCAGGTGGGGGGTGAAGGCGACCATCAGCGGCACGCCGCCCAGGCCCGAGAGTTCCTGCTCGATCTCCGGGGTATGGCGGTGGGTGGTGACCCCGTAGGCCCAGAAGTTCTCGTTGAACTCGCTGTAGAGGTAGCGCGGGTCCACGGCGCGCCCCTGAGCCCCCACTCCCGTGACGCCCGACTTCGCATCGATCACGATGCCGTCGGAGCGCGCCAACCCAACCTTCAGGAGGGGTGCGATGGCCAGCACGGCCCCGGCGGGATAGCAGCCGGGGGAGGCCACCAGGCCGGCCCCCGCGATGGCTTTCCGGTGAAGCTCGGGAAGCCCGTAGACGGCCTCGGCCAGCCCTTCGGGATCGGTGTGGGGAGTCTTGTACCAGACGGTGTAGGCGCCGGCATCCTTCAGGCGATAGTCGGCGGAGAGGTCGATGACCTTCCGGCCTTTCCGGCGGAGCACCGGCACCGCCTTCTGCGACTCCATGTGGGGCAGCGCGAGGAAGACCAGGTCGGCCTCATCGGCGAGCCGCGCGGGCTCGAGCTGCTGGAAGGCGAGGTCGGCGAGGCCCCGTAGGTGAGGGAAGACCGCGTCGAGGCGCTCCCCGGATAGCCGCTCCGACGTGACCCCGACGAGCTCGACATTGGGGTGGACCAGGAGCAGGCGGAGCAGCTCCGCCCCCATGTACCCGCTGGCCCCAGCGACCGCGACCCTGACCATCAACCGCTCCCCGCGACACTACCGCTTCGAGTACTGGAACTGCTTTCGCGCGCCCGGCTGGCCATACTTCTTCCGCTCCCGCATCCGCGGATCCCGCGTCAGGAGCCCCGCGCGCTTGAGCGGCTGGCGCAGCTTGTCGTCGAACGACACCAGCGCCCGGGCGATCCCATGACGGACCGCGCCCGCCTGGCCGGCGATCCCGCCACCGCCCACGTTGACAGACACGTCGAACTGGTCGAGCGTGTTAGTGAGCTGGAGGGGCTGGCAGATGACCATCCGGAGCGTCTCCCGGGGGAAATACTCCTCGAACGGCCGGCGGTTCACCATGACGGCCCCCTGCCCGGGCTTGAGCCACACCCGGGCCACCGACGTCTTCCGCCGGCCCGTGCCGTAGTACTTCGTCAAGTCAGCCATGATTCCCCCTCTCGCGCGCTACCGGGTGGACAGCGGTAACGGTTCCGGCTTCTGCGCCGCATGCGGGTGCGCCGACCCCCGGTAGACCATGAGCTTCTTCGCCATGGCGCGGCCCAGGCGGTTCTTGGGCAGCATCCCCTGCACCGCCCACTCGATGACGCGCTCGGGGTGCGACCGCAACATCTTCGCGGCGGTGACCTCACGGAGGTGGCCGATGTAGCCCGTATGCCAGCGGTAGATCTTATCGCTGAGCTTCCGGCCGGTGAGGTGCACTTTCTCGGCGTTCACCACGACCACGTGATCGCCCACGTCCAGGTGGGGGGCGTAGTACGGCTTGTGCTTCCCCCGAAGAACTCTGGCCACCTGGGTCGCCAGCCGGCCGAGAACCTTGCCCTCGGCGTCCACCAGGTACCACTTCCGCACGATCGCGTTCGCCTTCGGCTGCGCAGTCGGCATCTCCGAAATCCTCGTGATTGCAGCGGATTAGACGCAGAAACGCTGGAAAAAACTACAAATTCAGAGTGTAACCGACCGGACGCGGATAGTCAACTTTCCCAGGTCTTGGGTAGTGCTGCAGGTCTTGCCAGTCTTGCCGGGCCAGGGGCAGAGGGCGCGGACAGGGCAGGCGGGGCAGGCCGGGGCCCGGGCCATACACACCCGGCGCCCGTGGGTAGTGAGCAGGTGCGAGAAGCCCGTCCACCTGGCCTCCGGGACCACCCGGCACAGCTGGTCGTGCACGACCTCAGGGTCGTTGGACCTGGCCAGCCCGAGGCGCTGGGAAACGCGAAACACATGGGTGTCCACGGCGATGGCCTGCTGACCGAAGGCGTTGCCCAAGACGACGTTGGCGGTCTTGCGGCCGACCCCCGGGAGCGCGACCAGCTCCTCGAGCGTTCGGGGCACTCGCCCCCGGTGCGTCGAAACCAGCTCGCGGGCCATGCCGACGATGGCGCGGGCCTTGGCCTTGTAGAAACCCGTGGAGTGAATCTCCGCCTCGAGCGTGAGCGGGTCGGCCCCGGCGTAGTCCGCCGCGTTCCGGTACTTCTTGAACAGGGACTTGGTCACCCGGTTGACGCGCTCGTCGGTGCACTGGGCGGCGAGGATCGTCGCCACCAGGAGCTCGAGGGGGTTCGAGGACTCCAGCGCGATCCGGGCGTCCGGGTACTCGCGCTCCAGAATCCGGATCAGCTTCCGCGCCCGCGCCTTCCTCGCCGCCAGCGACTCCGCCATGCTCCGCCCCCGCTCAGCGACCGACCCCGGCGAGGAAGCGGCCGATGCGCTCGAGGCCCTCGCGGATCCTCGAGAGCGAGTTGGCGAAGGAGAACCGGAGGTACCCCTCCGCGTTCCGACCGAAATCGATCCCGGGCGTCACGCCTACGTGCACCCGCTCGAGGATCTGGAAGGCGAACTCGTACGAGTTGCCCGTGAACCGCTTGGCGTTGGCCAGCACGTAGAACGCGCCGGTTGGCTCCCACCCCACGCCCAGTCCGATCTCGCGCAGGCCGGCGATCATCGCGCGGCGGCGCTCGTCGAAGATCGCCCGGAAGCGCGCCGCGTCCTCCGCGGCCTCCTTGAGCGCCGCCACGCCGGCCCACTGCACGAACTCGTTGGTGGAGATGAAGAAGTTCTGGTGCGCCTTCTGGAGCGTCCGGACGAAGGGCTTGGGCGCGATCAGGTAGCCGAGCCGCCACCCGGTCATGGCGAAGGTCTTGGAGAACCCGTTGAGCACGAAGGCGTGATCGGTGAACTCGAGGATCGAGTGCTCCGGCCCCACGTACGTCAGCCCGTGATAGATCTCGTCGGAGACGACCCACGGCCCCAGCTCGGCCACCCGGGCCATGCGATCGGGCGACAGCACGGTTCCCGTGGGGTTGGCCGGGGAGTTGACCATGATCGCCTTCACGCGCGGGGAGAGCCGCTCGCCGATGGCTTCGGTGCGGTACTGGAACCCGTCGTCCTCGTCCACGTTGACGTAGACCGGCTCGCCCTCCGCGCAGCGGATGAAGTTGGGGTAGCAGGCGTAGTGCGGGTCCGAGAGGATCACCTGGTCCCCGGGCTCCAGGAGGACCTCGAACAGGAGCAGCATGGCCGGGGACGTCCCGGCGGTCACCAGGATCTGGTCGGGCGAGACGTCGACACGGTAGCGCGTCCGGTAGTGCTCCGCGATCGCCTCCCGCAGCGGCAGGATGCCCTGGCTGTGGGTGTACTTGGTCCGTCCGTCCTTGATCGCCCGCTGGGCCGCTTCCTGGATCACCGGTGGCGTCTCGAAGTCGGGCTCGCCGAACTCCAGGTGGATCACGTCGGCGCCGCTCCGCTCGAGCTGCTGTGCCCGCTCGGCCACCTCGACGGCCAGGAACGGCTCGATCTGCTGGAGGCGGCGGGCGATGCGGGGAGGAACGGGCTCCATCGTCACCGCTCCTGACCGCGCGGCAAGGCGGGGGTGAGCATCGGGGCTAAAAGCGCGAGGGGACCTCGAAGCGCCGCACGCGGCGGGCCACGCCGGTCCGCTCCGCGGCCCGGGTCACCTCGAGAGCGATGGCGGGCGCCACCGCCTTGTTGAAGACGCTCGGGATGATGTACTCGGGCGAGCGCTCGCTCGGCCGCACACAGCCGGCCAGGGCCCGGGCAGCGGCGATCTTCATCTCGTCGTTCACCGTGCGGGCCCGGCAGTCCAGCAAGCCCCGGAAGAAGCCGGGGAAACAGAGCACGTTGTTGATCTGGTTCGGATAATCGGAGCGACCCGTCGCCATCACCGCGACGTGGCGCCCGGCCTCCTCGGGCTGGATCTCCGGGACCGGGTTGGCCATGGCGAAAACGATCGGGTCCCGGGCCATCTTCTTGACGTCCCTCACGGTGAGGACCCCGGGGACCGAGAGGCCGATGAAGACGTCAGCCCCCTCGACGGCGTCGCCGAGCCGCCCCTTGAGGTTCCGGGGGTTGGTGGCCTGCGCGACCCAGCGCTTCATGAAGTCCATGCCCACGGTGCGCCCGCGGAAGAGCGTGCCGTGCTCGTCCACCCCGACGATCTGTCTGATGCCGACCGAGAGGAGGAGCTTGATCGTCGCGGTCCCGGCCGCCCCCACGCCCGTGACCACCACCCTGAGCCGGCGCAGTTCCTTCCTGACGATCCGCGCCGCGTTCATGAGGGCCGCGAGCACCACGACGGCGGTGCCGTGCTGATCGTCGTGGAAGACCGGAACCTCGAGCTCCTTCCGGAGCCGCTCCTCGATCTCGAAGCAGCGCGGCGCAGAGATGTCCTCGAGGTTGATTCCGCCGAAGCCGGGAGCGATCAGCTTCACGGTCTCCACGATCTTGTCGGGATCCTTCGTGCCCAGGCACACGGGAAAGGCGTCCACGCCCCCGAACTCCTTGAAGAGGAGCGCCTTGCCTTCCATCACGGGGAGCGCCGCTTCGGGGCCGATGTCGCCCAGCCCGAGGACAGCCGTCCCGTCGGTGACGACCGCCACGGAGTTGCGTTTCATGGTCAGCGCGAAGGCCCGCTCGCGGTCCTCGTTGATGGCCAGGCAGACCCGGGCCACGCCGGGCGTGTACGCCATCGACAGATCGTCACGGGTCTTGATGGGCACCTTGTTGCGGATCTCAATCTTGCCGCCCAGGTGGAGCAGAAACGTCCGGTCCGAGATGTTGACGACCCGAACGCCGGGGAGCCGCCGGATCCGCTCGACGATGGACTGGCCGTGGACGCTGTCGCGGGCCTTGATCGTGATGTCCCGGACCACCCGTTCCCGGCTCGTCTCCACTAGGTCCACGGCGCCAATGTCGCCGCCGGCTTCGCCGATGGCCGACGTGACGTGGCCAAGCATGCCGGGGCGGTTGCGGATCTCCACGCGGACCGTGAGGCTGTAGCTCGCAGAGGGCGCGACGGCCACGGCTCTAACGCTCCGTCACGCGGCGCCCCTTCCACTGCACGGCGCCCTTGCCTTCGACCGCCTCCTGGTATCGCGCCAGGACGAAGAGGAGGTCAGCCAGGCGATTCACGTACTTCAGGACCTCGACGTTGTCGAGGAGGCGCGCCTCCCGCAGCTCGACGACGCGGCGCTCCCCCCGGCGGATCACGGCCCGGGCCCAGTCGAGCAGCGCGGGGATGTAGGACGAGGAGCCGGGGATGATGAAGGCCCGGGGGAGTTCGATCTTGCTCAGGCGCTGGTCGATGAGCGCCTCGAGCCGGGCGGTGTGCTCGGGCGTGATCTGGCTGACGCCCAGCCGGTCCCGATCCTCCGGCGCGGTGGCGAGCTCAGCGGAGAGGAGGAACAGGTCCTCCTGGATGCTGTGGATGACCGCGCGGAACTCTTCGTCCTGGGCTGCGGCGCGCGCCACGCCCAGGACCGAGCACGCCTCGTCCAGCGTCCCGTAGGCCTCCGGTCGCGGATCCGACTTCGAGACCCGCTGTCCCCCGAAAAGGCTGGTCTGCCCGTCGTCGCCCTTCTTGGTGTAAATCTTGACCATATCGGGCGTTCCTCACGATAAAGCCCGCCCCCCCGAGTGTCAACGAAAATCCCGGTCCCGGCGCGCTGGACGCAGACGCGCCGGTGGCCGGCTGCGCATTGACGCTCATCCGGCGACGTGGTATGTCACGACGAAGATGCGTCCCTGCCTGCTCGTCGCGGTGGTGCTGCTGAGCCTGACGGTTTCACCCGGCCGCGCGGAACCGACGGTTTACACGATCGTCCCGAGCCGGAGCCAAGTCGGCTTCGACGCCGCTTACCCCCTCGGGGACTTTTCCGGGAGCAGCGACGACGTCGCGGGCGAGTTCACCCTCGACCCGGCAAACCTCGGCGTGGGCGCAGTCGGCAGCGTCACCGTCAACCCCGCGACGCTGAAGACCGGGCTCAGCGGGCGGGATCGCGACCTGCGCACCGCCATGGCGGTCGAGAAGTACCCCGAGATCCGTTTCACCCTCGGCGCGGTCCAGGCCTCGTTCCCGTCCCTGGCCGAGCGCCCCGACACCGCGCTGACGATCACCGGCACGCTCATCATCCACGGTGTCGCGCGACCCGCGACGCTCACCGGGCGGGCGCGAATCGTGGAGGGACGCCTCTGGGTCCGGGGCGAGGGCGCGTTGAAGATGACGGACTTCGGGATCACGCCGCCCCGCAAGTTCTTCCTGTCGGTCAAGGACGAGGTGCGGGTGAGCTTCGACGTGCTCCTGGCCCCGCGCGAGTAGGGCAATCGGAGGGGGACACCCACGGCTTCGCCGTGGGTACCCGGGCCCCCTCCGAGGCCTCCCCCAGGAATGGTGGTTCGAGCCGAGGGGCTGCCGACGCGCCGCTGGCGTGGCAGTTCGAGCCGAGGCGCTTGGGCGCAGGCAGCTACATCGCCTGCGCCAGCGGCGAGGCGAGACCCGAGTAAGTAAGAGCCACGAGGCGAGGCCCGAGTGGTGGTTCGAGCC
>JACQWB010000237.1 GCA_016209385.1 Candidatus Rokuibacteriota bacterium | reverse complement strand
CTAGCCGAGATCCGTGCCATGCCGGACATCGTCTTCGCCAAGCTCGTCAAGCTGTAAGGGCTGTCCGGCCGAGCTCCCATGCGCTGCGCCGCCTGTGGCCAGGACAACGCCCCGTCGGCGAAGTTCTGTGCCGAGTGCGGGGCCCGGCTCGCCGAGCGCTGCCCCACGTGCGGCGCCGAGGTCAAGCCAACCGCCAAGTTCTGCGACCAGTGCGGGGCCCGCCTGCGCGAGGAGGTACCCCGACACGCCGCACCGGGTGACCTCACGGCGCCGGTAACTCAACGGTTTGCCTCGCCTGAGACGTATACTCCCGTGCATCTGGCCGAAAAGATCCTCACCTCCCGAAGCGCGCTCGAGGGAGAGCGGAAGCAAGTCACGGTGCTCTTCGCCGACCTCAAGGGCTCGATGGAGCTGCTCGCCGATCGGGATCCAGAGGAGGCGCGGAAGATTCTCGACCCGGTCCTGGAAGGCATGATGGCGGCGGTCCACCGGTACGAGGGGACGGTGAACCAGGTGATGGGCGACGGCATCATGGCGCTCTTCGGCGCGCCGGTCGCCCACGAGGATCATGCCGTCCGAGCCTCCTATGCCGCGCTCCGGATGCAGGAGTCCATCAAGCGGTACGCGGCCGAGGTCCAGCGGACGCGCGGGATCCCGGTTCATATCCGAGTGGGACTGAACACGGGCGAGGTGGTGGTGCGCTCCATCGGGAGCGACCTTCACATGGACTACACGGCGGTTGGCCAGACCACCCACCTCGCGGCACGGATGGAACAGACCGCGATGCCGGGCACTATTCTGATCACCGCCGAGACGCTCAGGCTGGCCGAGGGCTATGTGGAAGTCAGGTCCGTCGGCCCGGTGACTGTCAAAGGGTTGAGCGAACCGGTCGAGGTGTACGAGCTGACCGGAGCGGGCTCCGCCCGGACCCGGCTTCAGGCCGCGGCGGCACGCGCACTGACGCGATTCGTCGGACGCGACACCGAGGTCGGGGTCCTGAGCCAGGCCCTCGACCGGGCCCGCGGCGGCCACGGCCAGGTCGTCGCGGTGGTGGGAGAGCCGGGGGTCGGGAAATCGCGCCTGTTCTGGGAGTTCGCCCGGTCCCATCGGACTCAGGGCTGGCTCGTGCTCGAGAGCAGTTCCGTTTCCTACGGCAAGGCCACGCCCTACCTCCCCGTCGTCGATCTCCTCAAGGCTTACTTCCAGATCGAGGCCGGGGACGAGCCGCGGAAGATCCGCGAAAAGGTCATCGGAAAGCTCCTCACGCTGGACCAGGCCCTCCAGCCGACGCTTCCGGCGTTTCTCACGCTCCTGGACGTGCCTGCAGAGGATCCCCAGTGGCAGGCCCTGGATCCGCACCAGCGTCGCGAGCGGACCCTGGACGCCGTCAAGCGCCTCGTTCTCCGCGAGGGCCAGGTCCAGCCCGTCTGCCTGGTGTTCGAGGACCTCCACTGGATCGACTCGGAGACTCAGGCGTTTCTGGACAGCTTGGTGGAGAGCCTTCCAACCGCCCGCATCCTCCTCCTGGTCAACTACCGTCCCGAGTACCAGCACGGCTGGGGCTCCAAGACTTACTACACGCAGATCCGGATCGATCCCCTGCCGCCCGAGAGCGCCGAGGAGTTGCTGCGCGGACTCCTCGGTGACGACCCCGCTCTTGAGCCCCTCAAGCGGCTCCTGATCGAGCGCACCGAGGGGAACCCGTTCTTCCTGGAGGAGAGCGTCCGGACCCTGGTGGAGACCCAGGTGCTCGTGGGTGAGCGCGGAAGGTACAGCATCGCGAAGGCGCTCCAGACCATCCAGGTGCCGGCCACGGTCCAGGCGGTCCTGGCCGCCCGCACTGACCGGTTGCCACCCGAGGAGAAGCGTCTGCTTCAGACGGCGTCAGTCATCGGAAAGGACATCCCGTACGCGCTCCTCCAGGCCATCGCCGGGGCACCCGAAGACACGCTCCGCAAGGGCCTGGCCCATCTCCAGGCCGCCGAGTTCATCTACGAGGCGAGCCTCTTCCCCGAGCCCGTGTACATGTTCAGGCACGCCCTCACTCACGACGTCGCCTACGCCTCCATGCTCCAGTCCCAGCGGCGCCGGCTCCACGCTCGGATCGGCGCCCTCATGGAGGGGCTCTACCCGGAGCGGCTGGAAGAGCGCCTGGGCGAGCTGGCCCATCACTTCGTGCAGGGGGAGGAGTGGGAGAAAGCGGTGGACTACCTGGGGCGCGCCGGAGCGAAGGCGGTTGCCCGCTGCGTGGACCGCGAGGCCGTGGCGTTCTACGAGCGTGCCCTTGAGGCGCTGGAACACCTGGCGGCGAGCGGCGAGCGCGACGGCCGAGCCATTGACCTGCGGCTCGAAATGCGGGCCCCGCTCTGGAGGCTCGGAAAGCTTGATCGGCTCTTCGGTCTGTTCCGGGATGCCGAGCAGCTCGCCGAGTCTCTTGAGGATCCGCGCCGCCTCGAGAAGATCTACGCCTTCCTCGTCCAGTACTACTGGGCCATGGCCGAGTACCCCCGAGCCATCGAGTACGGCGAGCGCTGTTTGACTGCCGGCGAGACGCTCGACGACCTCACGCTCCGGGTAACCGGGAACCTCTACCTGGGCCACGCGTACCACTGCCGCGGCGAGTACCGCCGCGCCGTCGAGTATCTTGACCGGAATGTTGAGCTTCTCGAAGGCGAAAAGGCTTTTGAGCGATTCGGTCTCTCCGGGCTTCCCTACGTCGTCTCCTGCTCCTGGGCCGTCTTCGCGCTGGCTGAGCTCGGTGAATTTGACCGCGGCCTTGAGTACGCCCGTCGGGGCGGTCGGGTTGCCGAGGCCGCAGACCACCCATACAGCCTGACCTCGATCCGGCTCTTCGAGGGGCTGCTCCGGGTCCGTCGAGGGGAGCCTGAGATGGCCATCCCGCTCCTGGAGCCAACATTGGAGATCTGCCGGAGCAAGAACTTCGCCGGGTCCACGATGCGCGCCGCGACGGCGCTCGGGATCGCCTATGCTCACGCGGGCCGGGTCGCCGAGGCCATCCCTCTGCATCAGGAGGCGATCCAGCTCCAAGAAGCCGCCGGTGCCTTCACCGACCGATCGTACTGGTGGGCCAACCTGGCCGAGGCGCACCTGCTCGCCGGCCGCGCGGAAGAGGCGCGACAGGCCGGCGAGGAGGCCTTAAAGTTTGCCACCGCCCACGGGGAACGCGGACGCGAGGCGTGGGCCAAGTGGTTGTTGGGTACCTGCACGGCCCGGCCTGACTTGCTCCAAGAGGCGTTCCAGATTGCCGAGGCCCTGGGGATGCGGCCGCTGCTGGCGCGGTGCCTCGTGAGCCTGGGCGAACTCCACCTGAAAGCCGGGAGGGCGGTTGAGGCACGCGCGCCGCTCACCCGTGCCGTCGAGCTCTTCCGCGCCATGGGCATGGGCCGCGACCTGGCTCGTGCCGAGGCGCTCCTTTCCAGCCGTTAGCCGTCAGAGTCGCCCCCTGAATCCCCCGAGGACGCCCCGCGCCGACTTCGTCTCGGCGCACATCCCTCTCGCCAAGGAGACGGCGGCTTCCTGGGCCCGCGCGAGTTCGCGCGGGTAAGGGACGGCGCCCGGCCGATCAGCTGGTCGAGACCTCCGCTGCCGAGAGCGAGGACGACGCGAGCCTCCTCGCGGCCGCAGTCGTAAACCGAGCGGAGTCCGGCCGGGCTGGTACCAGTAAAATCGAATATTCTTTGTTCGATTTTCGTGGTATCTACCGGCCGGTGGCCAGTGCCAACTCTCGTCAAGCCCCGGGAATTCCTTTAGAATAGGTCGGGTTGGGCACTGAGAGGAGAAGTGTGCCTATGGGGTTGCGGCTCGTTGTCCTGAGACACGGGAGCACCCAGTGGAACCGGGAGCGCCGGTACCAGGGGTGCGTGGACACCCCGCTCTCCGAGGACGGGCAGGCGCAGGCCGAGGCAGCGGCCGTGGCCCTGGCTGACCGTCAGCTTGCCGCCGTCTATGCGAGCCCGCTCGCCCGCTCCCGGGAGACGGCCGGCGTGATCGCGGCCCGTCACAGGCTTTCCGTGCTGGAGGCCCCCGCCTTCAAGGAGATCTGTCTCGGCGTCTGGGAGGGCCACACGGTCTCGGAGGTAAGGGCTCGGTTTCCGGAACTCTACGCCGCCTGGCGGGACCACCCGCACACGCTCACGCTGCCCGAGGGCGAGAGTCTCGCGCAGGTCCGCGAGCGCGTCGTCGAGGGGCTGGATGGGCTCAGATCGGCGCACGACGGAGAGACCGTCTGTCTGGTCTCCCACGGCGTGGCGATCCGTCTGCTCATCCTCGAAGCCCTCGGCCTCTCTCCCGAGAGGCTCTGGTCCATCCGTGTGGATGCCGCGGGGATCTCGGAGCTGGAGTACCGTGACGGGTGGGCGACCGTGCATCGCATGAACCTCGTGTCGCACCTCGACGGCGTGGCCGGGGGCCGGAGGCCCTAGGTGGCTGTCGGAATCAGCGCGTTCGAGCGCCCACCCACGGCTGCGCCGTGGGTACCCGGCCGGCGCAACCGATTCTGGGGGGAGGTTCGGAAGGGGGGCGAAGCCCCCCTCCGAGTCAAGTAGGCGTGGAGCGTCGCGTCCACCAGAGCCAGCTCCCCAGGGGGGCGAAGATCTACCTGGCCGACGAGGCCGCGAAGAAGCGCTTCGTGGAGGAGCGGCTGCTCCGCGTCTTCGGCCAGTGGGGCTACCGGGAGGTGGTCACGCCCACCTACGAGTACTTCGACGTCCTCTCCCTCGGCACCGACGTGGACCTCCAGGAACGGATGTTCAAGCTCGTGGACCGGGAGACCGGCCGGATGCTGGCGCTCCGCGCCGACATCACGCCGCAGATCGCCCGCATCGTGGCGACGCGCCTCCGGGATGAGCCGAAGCCGCTCCGGCTCGCGTACGTGGAGAACGTCTTCCGCTACGACGACCCCCAGGTCGGCCGCTACCGCGAGTTCTACCAGGCCGGCGCGGAGCTGGTGGGCCTCGAGAAGCCCGAGGCCGACGCCGAGATGATCGCGATGGCGGTCGAGGGGCTCCGCGCTCTGGGCCTCGGCGAGTTCCAGCTCAACGTGGGCCAGTCCGACTTCTTCCGCGGCATCCTGGAGGAACTCCGGGCGGACCTGGCCCAGGCGCGGCAGCTCCAGGAGGCCCTCTCCCATAAGGACGTTTCCGCCCTGGAGCAGGTCGTCGCCGGGTTCGCTCCACCCGCCGCAACCGCCGAGCTGCTGCTCGCGCTTCCGGGCCTCTTCGGGCGGGAGGAGGTGCTGGAGCGCGCGGGCACGCTGGTGAAGAACCCGCGGTCGGAGCGCGCCCTGGCCAACCTCGCCGAGGTCCACCGGCTGCTCCGCGTTTACGGGCTGGCGGACTCGGTCATCCTGGATCTCGGCGAGGTTCGCGGCTTCGACTACTATTCCGGCGTCCACTTCGAGGGGTACGTGGCGGGCCTCGGCGCCGACATCTGCAGCGGCGGGCGCTACGACCGCATGCTGGCCCGGTTCGGCTACGACTGCCCGGCCACGGGCTTCGCCTTCGACGTGGGGCGGCTCCTGCTCGCCATGGAGGCCCAGGGCGTGACGGTGCCGCTCGCCGGGCCGGACTTCTTCATCATCGACTTCACCACCGAGAAGACCACGGCGCTCGCCCTGTCGCGGCGGCTCCGCGACCTCGGGGCCTCCGTGGCGCGCGATATCATTACCCGGGGGCTCGAGGAGTCGCTCGCCTACGCTGCCCGGCAGCGGGCCCGCTGGGTGCTGGTGGTGGGCAGCGCGCGGACGAGCAAGGCCGACGAGGTCCTTGTCCGTGAGCTCGCGACGGGCCAGGAGCGCGTGCTGACGGCCAGCGCGATCCTCGAGCGGCCGGCGGCGTGCTTCCCGGGCCTGGGCGGAGGGGACGATGGCTAACATCGTGGTCGTCGGGACCCAGTGGGGTGACGAGGGCAAGGGGAAGGTCGTCGATGTCCTGGCGCCTCGAGTGGACGTGGTGGTCCGCTACCAGGGCGGGAACAACGCGGGTCACACGGTGGTGGTCGGACGGGAGAAGTACGTCTTCCACTCGATCCCGTCGGCGATCCTCCACCCGAACTGCCGCTGCGTGATCGGCTGCGGCGTCGTCGTCGACCCGGCCGCGCTCATCGAGGAGATGGAGGCCCTGGTCAGGCGCGGCGTGATCCTGGACGGAAACCTCTTCATTTCGCGCAACGCCCACCTCATCATGCCGTACCACCGCGCCCTGGACCTGGCCTCCGAGGCCAAGCTGGGGAAGCGGCGGATCGGGACCACGGGGCGCGGGGTCGGGCCCGCGTACGTTGACAAGGCGGCGCGCGTGGGCATCCGGATGGCGGACCTCCTGAACGAGCCGCGCTTCCGGGAGAAGCTCGACGCGACCATCCGGGAGAAGAACAAGCTTCTCCGCGAGATCTACGATGCCCAGACCTTCACCGTGGAGGACATCCTGGGCCCGTACCTCCGCTACGCCGGCTGGTTGGCCCCCTACATCACGGACACGGCCCTCCTCCTTTCGCGCTGGATCGAGGCGGGCCAGAGCGTGCTCTTCGAGGGGGCGCAGGGGACGATGCTCGACATCGACCACGGGACGTACCCCTTCATCACCTCGTCCAACACCACCGCGGGTGGGGCGGCCACCGGCACGGGCGTGCCACCGACCAAGATCCACGGCGTGCTTGGCGTCGGCAAGGCGTACACGACTCGGGTCGGGAGCGGGCCATTCCCTACCGAGCTCAGGGGCGAGCTGGCAGACCTGATCCGCTCGCGCGGCAACGAGTACGGGGCCACCACCGGGCGGCCGCGGCGTTGCGGGTGGTTCGACGCGGTAGTGCTCCGCTATGCGGCGCGGGTCAACGGCCTCGACACGCTGGCCCTGACCAAGCTGGACGTGCTGGACCAGTGCGAAACGGTGAGGATCTGCGTGGGCTACAAGTACCGGGGCGACGTGCTCACCGAGTTCCCAGGGGAAGAACGGATCTGGGTCGAGGCCGAGCCGGTGTACGAGGAGATGTCGGGGTGGCTGACCCCGACGCGCGGCGTCCGGTCCTACAGGGAGCTCCCCACGAAGGCCCGCCAGTACCTGGAGCGCCTGGCGGAACTGGCGGGCGTCGACCTCTGCCTGGTCTCGACCGGCGCCGTGCGGGACGACACGATCGTGCTCGAGGACTCGCCGCTCCTCAGGTGGTTCCCCGGGCTCCGCTCGGCCTTCGCCTGACGGCATCCCGGCCCGGGCCTCGGGGCACAGTCAGCGCGACCAGCTTCCGGACGTCCGGCGCTGTCTCCAGGCGGTCCACCTGCGCGATCAGGCGCTCGCGGTCGGCGTCCCCCAAGCCCCGGGCGCCGTACGTCCAGCAGCGGCGGAACTTGTCCAGGTGCTGCTCGCGCGTCAGCGGGTTCGCGGGGTGGCCGAGGATGCTCTCCAGGCGAAGCGCGTGCTCGCGGCCGTCGGCGAGCACGACTCCGATTGTCTGCGGCACGATCGCGTTTTCGTCGCGGCCGTCGTCCACCTCCACGTCGACCTTCAGTGCGAGCGCGTGCACCTCGGGGTCGGTGAGCCGGTTCCCGATGAAATCGAGCACGTCCACGGTGCCCCTGAGGAGCGCGGTCGCCGCCACGAAGGGCAGGCAGAGCCGAGCGTAGCTGGCTGCTGGCGCCGGGATGTCGGGACGGCCGACCAGGCGCTTCACCAACGGGGGCACCCTGAGCGTGATCCGGACGACGTCGGCGGCGGCGAACCCCAACTCGCGCTTGAGCCGCAGGAGGCCGTCCACGGCCCCGTGGGTGAGCCGGCCACTGGGGAACGGCTTGTGGGCCAACTCGGTGACGCGCCATACCTTGCCGAGGTCGGCGAGCACGGGCGCGAGGTCGTAGGCGCCCTCGAAGAGCTTGAAGTAGCCGTAGGCGCCCTCCAGGACGTCGTGCGGGCCGGTCAGGCCCCGCATCGCCAGGTCCACGGCGGTGAGCGCGCTGCGGGCGTTGAAGCCGATCTGCATGCCGAGCAGCATCGAGCCCTCGACGTGGGGCTGGAGCGTTCCCGAGATCTGCCCGTACACGAGGCCGAAGGCGTTGGTGAGCGTCGGGACGTCGAATCCCTCCAGCTTGCCGAGGGCAGCCACCGCCCCGAAGGCGCCGGCGGTCGCGGGGCGAAAGAACTTCATCGGCGCGCGCGAGGCGAGGCCGATCGAGCAGGCGACGTCGACCCCGACGGCGACGGCCGTCAAGAAATCTTTGCCAGTCGCGCCCCCGCGGCGCTCGGCGTGGGCGAGGAGCGAGGAGAGGAGCGTGGCCATGGGGTGCACCACCGCCGCCTCGTGAACGCAGTCGAACTCGAGGCAGTGCATCTGGTAGGCGTTCACGAGGGCGGCGCTCGGGGCCGGGAGGCGCCAGGGCGAGCCCCAGACCCTGCCCTCGCGTCCCTCCCCCCAGCCGGCGGCGGTCTCGGCCAGCCGCATCGCCCAGGCGTCGGCGCTCCCCGCGATGGCGACGCCGATGCTGTCGAGGACGAAGGTCTTCGTCGCGAGCACCGCGGCTGGCGGCAGGTGCTCGTAGGCGGTGCGGGCGACGTGCTCGGCGAAGCTCGCGATCCCGTCCACGGGCTCAGCCTCCCGTCTATGAACCCTCCGCGTGGGGAGGGAGTCAAGCGAGAAGTATCGGTCGTGGCCGACAGGCCACCGCGGTGAGACGCGAGAACGGCACACCCGGTCGGCCTTGCTGAGGCCGGCCCGGCGTGGTAAAAGGCGGAAAACGTCACCAGGAGGTACATGCCATGGCACGCGCGGGTTTGTTCCCGGGATGGATTGCGCTCCTGCTGGTGGTCCTGCAGCTCGTCGGGGTCGCCCCGGTTCCGGCGGAGGCGGCCGAGTTCCGGCTGAAGGGCGTATCCAACAGCCGGCCCCAGGTCCAGTTCAAGATGTGGGAGTTGATGGAGCAGGAGCTGGCCAGGCGGACGGGCGGTCAGATCAAGCTCGACGTGACGAGCCTGCCGGAGTTGGGCCTGACGGGCTTCGAGCTGGTCCGCGTGATGCGGGCGGGCCTGGTGGACATGGCGGATGTCCTGCCCACCTACGTGTCCGGCGACGTGCCGCTGATCGAAGGGGTGGATCTCCCCGGCCTCTTCAGCCTGGAGGAGTTCGACAAGTCCCACAAGGCGCACCTCGCGTGGCACAAAGTCATGAAGGCCAACGAGGCCAAGCTGGGCGGTGTCTTCATCGGTTCTTACGCGTACGCGCACCAGGTCCTTTACAGCCGCAAGCCGATCCGCGACCTCGCCGACCTGAAGGGTGTCAAGGTGCGCGTTTTCGGGGCGGCCCAGACGGATTTCGTCAAAGCCCTCGGCGCCGAACCGGTCTCTTTGCCCGTGGCCGAGGTCTACACCGCGCTCGAGCGGGGCACGGTGGACGCCGCGATCACCGGGACGATCGCGGGCTTCAGCCTCAAGTGGTACGAGGTGACCCAGCACATGGTGGATCTCCAGATCGGACCCGTCATGATTGCCCTGGTCGTCAGCAAGAGGACCTGGGACAAGCTTTCGCCTGACCTTCGGAAAGCCCTGGAGCAGGTAGCCGCTGACGTCACCGCGAAGGGGTGGGCGCTGGCCCGGACCAGCACCGTGGATGGCATCGAGGGGAACAAGAAGAAGGGGATGAAGTGGCTCGAGTTCAGGCCCGAGTGGAAACCCGTCATCCGGGAGGCGGTCCAGAAGAGCGTGCTCCCCGGCTGGGCGAAGCGGGCGGGAGCCGACGGCAAGGCGGCCTTCAACGAGGTTCTCGCCTCGTTCACGGGGTTCACGGTCCCCTAAGGGCCTGACCCAGCACCAGAGCCAAAACCGTCAGCGTGGCGTCAGCAGGCGCTGAGCGCCTTCGGACATTCCGGAGAGCAGGGCTCAATGGAGCTCCTCGCAGACCGTGATCCTGAAGAGGCGCGGTAGCACGACTGTCTGCGGTTATGGCGTTGTTTCAGCACAGCCCCGCAGGGTTTCCGAGTCGCCGGGTGCCCAACGGAATCGACCCCGTGTTTCAGCCGCGACCCCGTTTTCGCCAGTCCCAGCAGACACTTACAGCTCGTCCGGCACCTAAAAAAGAATTGGGACGACTAAAACGCATCGACGAAAGTAAGCAGGACTTTCGGGGCCGGTGGTTCTCCTGAATTGCCACGCTTGTTTTTCATGCCAGTTGGCGCTATACTTTGTGCCAGATTGGTAGGAACGCGATGGTGAGTACAGCCCGACTCGTCGAAACACTCGGTGGCAGGAGTATCGTTAAGGGCCGTCCCTTGAACTACGATACCCTAATTGCGCGGGTGAGGTCGGGGCTTCCGTACATCGCGCTCGAGGCCATTGTCACACGCTTTGAGATACCGCGAGAACGCCTCGTACGTGTCTTGGACCTTCCCCTCCGCACCCTTGCCCGCCGCAAGAAAGAGGGTCGGCTAAGGGCAGACGAGTCGGACCGCCTACTCCGCCTCGCATTGGTCGCCACGCTCGCCGAAGAAGTTCTTGGGAGCAGAGAACACGCCGTGGCCTGGCTGCGCAAGCCCAACAGAGCTTTAGGGGGGACCAACCCACTCGATCGACTTGATACCGAAATTGGCGAACAACAGGTCGAGCAGCTTCTGCTTCGCATCGCACACGGTGTTTACAGCTGATCCGAGTCTGGCGTATATGTAAAGCGGAATACGCTGCTTTCGATGGCGAGGGCGCAAGGCTTTCCGGCGGCAGATGGAATCACCCGGGAAGGCCGGTGGTATACATGTCCTCAACGCTTGCCCTCGCCACGCTTGAGCTCTTCGTCCATCTCGATGCGTCAGAAGTCCCGGAAGATCTTGTCGCTATTCCGGCTGGCATTCCAGCAGCCCTACAAATAGCTCGGATTAAACCTACACAACTACCAGCCGACTGGAGGCACTATCCGGCACCCCAATCGCTCGGTGACATCGGAACACGCTGGGCCCGTGAAGGGAAGACCGCGATTCTTACTGTACCTTCGGCCATCATACCCACCGAGTTAAACTACCTCCTCAATCCGGTGCACCCGGCCTTCAAACAAATCCGCGTCGGTAAGCCGGCACCGTTCCAGTTCGATCCCCGTATGTTTATGCGCTAACCGGCGTTTCAGCCACAGCTACGTTTTCACGCGCTAGGTTCGATGGTTGCGCCGAGCTTAGTCGACAGACATCCGGCGCGCTAAAACATCGGAATCGAAGTCACCCGCGTTGAGGCCCTGAACGCGCAGCTTCGCCGGCGGAAGGCACGCGCAGGGGTGCTGAAGGCGAGCATCAGCCGCCGGCGGGTGTCGTTAGCGACCTCCCCGTTGGCGAGGCGCACGTTGGGGAGGTAGCGAAAACGTCTACGGCCGCTATGCCATCGTGAGCGACGCCGACCTCCAGGAGGCCTCCCGCCGGCTCGCGGGCGCGTTTTCGGGTACATTAGGGCAGGTTGATGTTGACTCTTGCCAGATAAGTGGGCAGAATCTTTGACGCGAGCCGTTAGCTCAGCAGGTAGAGCACCTGCCTTTTAAGCAGGGGGTCGGTGGTTCGATCCCACCACGGCTCACCAGGTTTTCCAGGAACTTGCGGGGCGCCTTCTCCGGCGCCCATCGTTTTTGCTACCATTTTGCTACCACTCGCGTCGTCGAGTCGGTCCACGGCCGCCTTGTTCCCCGTCGGGAGATGGCCCCTTTCAGCCTGGTCGCGAAGACCGGGGGCGCTGTTGGTTGCGGTCTTGCGCGGGATAGCGGCACGAGCCTTGGGACCCGTTTTCGGGAGGGGTTGCCTATGGATCGCGGAGCGAAACCGGGCCAGAGCCATCCGTTAGGAGCGACGGTGTACCCGGAAGGCGTCAACTTTTGCGTGTACTCCAAGAGTTGCACTGCCCTGGAATTGCTCCTGTTCGACGCGGTCGATGACCCGAAACCTGCGCGCGTCATCGCGCTGGATCGTCGGCAGAACCGGACTTTTCATTACTGGCACGTGCTCCTGCCGGGCCTGAAACCAGGCCAGATATATGCGTACCGGGCCCATGGGCCGAACGAGCCGGCACGGGGACTGCGCTACGACGGGAGCAAGACTCTGCTTGACCCTTATGGTCGCAGCGTGGCTGTCCCCGGAAACTACGACCCTGAAGCGGCCGCGCGTCCGGGAGACAACACGGCCACGGCGATGAAAAGTGTAGTGGTAGACCCAACCACTTATGACTGGGAAGGCGACGCCCCGCTCCGCCGGCCCTTCGCCAAGACGGTGATCTACGAGATGCATGTGGGCGGATTCACCCGGCATCCTAACTCCGGCGTCTCGGCAAGGAACCGGGGCACCTATGCCGGGCTGATCGAGAAGATGCCGTACCTCAAAGACCTGGGCGTGACTGCCGTGGAGCTGTTACCGGTCTTCCAGTTCGACGAACGGGCAGCGCCTCGGGGTCTGACCAACTATTGGGGCTATGAACCCGTCTCCTTTTTTGCGCCCCACTGCGGTTACAGTTCCCACCGGGATCCGCTCAAGGTGTTGGACGAGTTCCGGGATATGGTCAAGGCGCTGCACCGGGCCGGAATCGAGGTCATTCTGGATGTCGTCTACAACCACACCGCCGAAGGCGATGAGTCAGGCCCGACGTTCTGCTTCAAAGGGCTGGAAAACAGCGCGTACTACATCTTGCGCGAGGACAACGCCCGGTACGCGGATTACAGCGGAACCGGCAATACCCTGAATGCCAATCACGCCGTTGTGCGCCGGATGATCCTGGACAGTCTGCGTTACTGGGTGGAGAAAATCCATGTGGATGGATTCCGTTTTGATCTCGCCTCCATTCTGTCGAGGGACGAGCACGGTCGTCCGCTTGCCAATCCCCCCATCGTCTGGGACATCGAAACCGATCCGGTCTTGAGCGGCACCAAGTTGATCGCCGAGGCCTGGGATGCAGCGGGACTCTACCAGGTGGGCAGTTTCCTCGGGGACCGGTGGAGGGAGTGGAATGACCGGTTCCGCGATGATGTCCGGGCTTTCCTGAAGGGTGATGAGGGCTGCGCGGCGAGGCTGGCGGAGCGGTTCCTTGCCAGCCCCGATATCTTCGAACATGAGTGCCGCGAGCCGGAGCAGAGCATCAACTTCGTGACCTGCCACGACGGGTTCACGCTGAATGACCTGGTCTCCTACAACGAGAAGCACAACCGGGCCAACGGGGAGGGAAACCGGGACGGTCGTGACCACAACCTGAGCTGGAACTGTGGCGTGGAGGGACCCACCGATGATCCGGCTGTGGAGCGGTTGCGTGCCCGACAGATCAAGAATTTCTTGACCATCACGCTGCTGGCCCTTGGTGTGCCCATGATCTCGATGGGCGATGAGGTACGGCGGAGCCAGCGCGGCAACAACAATGCGTATTGCCAGGACAACGAAATCAGCTGGGTTGACTGGTCCCTGCTGGAGAGGCATAGGGACATCCATCGCTTCGGGAAGGGCCTGATCCGTTTCCGCCTGAACCTCTCCGTTTACGGGAACGAACGGGATCTGAGCCTTGCGGACCTGATGCGGGAGGCCCGGATCCAGTGGCATAGCGTGAAGCTCGGTCAGCCCGATTGGGCCCCCTGGTCACATAGCCTGGCGTTCACGGTGCAGGGAGCGGAGCAGTCGCTTCACATTATCTTCAACGCCTATTGGGAGGCCCTCACCTTCGAGATTCCTCCACCGCCGCGAAACGGCGCGGCGCTGTGGAGACGCGTGATCGATACGTATCTGGATCCCCCGCAGGATTTCTGCGAACTGTCCGAAGCGCCAGTCGTGAGTGGACCAACCTATGTGGCGCAGCCACGTTCGGTGGTGGTCCTGGTTAGTTAGAGGTCGGGAAGGCCGACCGAGGCAGAGAGCCTCGACCGCGGAGGTGAGCGCACTGTGAAGATCCTGGTGATCAATTCCGGCAGCTCCTCCATCAAGTACCGGTTGTTCGGGATGGAAGACTGCGCGACGCACGCCTCCGGACTCCTGGAACGCATCGGCGAGGCGAACGGGCGCCTCACGCATCACGTGCACGGCGGGGCAGGGGAGTATCGGCCGTGGGTCCAGGAGCGAGCGGTGCCCGATCACCGGCAGGGGCTGGCTTGGATCGGTGAGGTCATGCGCGCGTCGCGTGTCCTGCAGGGACTCGGCGAGCTTTACGCTATCGGACATCGGGTGGTGCACGGCGGGGAGACGTTCAAGGCTCCGGCGCTGGTCACCGATCAGGTCATCGAAGGAATCCGCCGGGCGGCCGCCCTGGCCCCCTTGCACAACCCGGCCAATCTCCTGGGGATCGAGGTCGCCCGCGAGTTTGCTCCCGAGGTGCCCCAGGTGGCTGTGTTCGACACCGCATTTCATCAGACCATGCCGGCACGCGCCTTTCTGTACGCCTTGCCGTACGAGCTGTACGAAGGCCTCGGCGTGCGCCGCTACGGCTTCCACGGGACCTCGCATCACTACGTCGCCAAAGAGGCCGCGCGGTTCCAGGGGCGCCCGTTGGAGTCGCTCGATCTCATCACGCTCCACCTGGGAAACGGGGCAAGCGCTGCCGCCATCCGGAGAGGGCAGAGCGTGGACACCTCCATGGGCTTGACGCCGCTCGAGGGCCTGGTGATGGGTACGCGTTCGGGCGATCTCGACCCGGCCATTCCGTTTTTTCTCGCGCAGCGGACAGGGAAGAGCCTCGCCGAGGTCGAGAAACTGTTGAACGAGGCAAGCGGTTTGAAGGGCCTGTGCGGACGAAACGACATGCGGGAGGTGCTGGGCCTCGCCGAGGCTGGCGACCCGAACGGGCGGCTCGCCGCGGAAGTGTTCTGCTACCGGGTCCGCAAATATATCGGCGCCTATCTGGCCGTGCTCGGCCGCCTGGATGCGCTCGTTTTCACCGGTGGGATCGGCGAGAATAGCCCGGCGATTCGGGCCCGTTGCTGCGAAGGGCTGGCAGGCCTTGGCATCCTCGTCGACCCCGACAGGAACGAGGCCGCTGCGGACGGCCCCTGCGAGATCCAGCCGGCGGGTGCAGCGGTGCAGGTTCTCGTGATACCGACCAACGAAGAACTGGAGATTGCGCGGCAGACCCTGGAGATTATCGCCGGGTAACTATTGCGGCCCGGTCCGAACGGTCGCGAACAGCTTGGCAATCAAACTCCGGGCTTCCTCCTGGATCTGCCGGAGGTGCCCGCTGCCACGGAAGCTCTCGGCATAGAGTTTGTAGACCTCTTCGGTCCCGCTTGGACGGGCTGTGAACCAACCGTGCTCGGTGATCACCTTGAGCCCGCCGATCGGGCTGCCGTTGCCTGGCGCATTCGTCAGCATGGCTCGGATGGGCTCTCCCGCGAGCTCCGAGGCTCGCACGTACTCCGGCGAGAGCTTTTGCAAGATTGCTTTTTGCTCACGCGTTGCCGGCGCATCGATGCGCTCGTAGACCGGATCACCGAGTTCGCGGGTGAGGTCGCGATACAGCTCCGCCGGATCGCGGCCGGTTCGCGCCATCATTTCCGCGGCGAGGAGATCCATGATGATGCCGTCCTTGTCTGTCGTCCACACCGTCCCGTCGCGCCGGAGGAACGAGGCTCCCGCACTCTCTTCACCGCCAAACCCCAGTGAACCTGTGAGGAGGCCATCGACAAACCATTTGAACCCCACCGGCACCTCGAGCAGGTTCCTGCCCACCTTGGCGGTGACGCGATCGATCATGCTGCTGCTCACGACGGTCTTGCCCACCGCGGCCTCTCTCGGCCAGTCTGCGCGATGCGTGAAGAGGTAGAAGATGGCTGCGGCCAGATAATGGTTCGGGTTCATGAGCCCGGCGCTCCGCGTGACGATGCCGTGCCGGTCGTGATCCGTGTCGTTCCCGAAGGCAACGTCGAAGCGGTCCTTCAGCGCGATCAACCTGGCCATGGCGTGCGGCGAGGAGCAATCCATGCGAATCTTGCCGTCCCAATCCACGCTCATGAACCGGAAGGTGGGATCCACGGTGTCGTTTACCAGCTCCACCTCGACGCCATAGCGCTCGGTGATGGGCCGCCAGTACGCCACGCCCGCACCGCCGAGTGGATCCGCGCCAATCCGGAGCTTGGCGGCGCGGATGGCCTCCATGTCCACGATGGCGGCGAGGTCGGCCACGTAAGCGCTGATGTAGTCGCAGCCGTGGGTCGTTGCCGCCTTTCGCGCCCGCTCGTAGGGGATCCGGACCACGCCGTTGAGCCCATCGGCCAGCAGCGCATTGGCCCTCGCCTCAATCGACCCGGTCACACGGGTATCCGCAGGTCCGCCGTGCGGCGGGTTGTATTTGAACCCGCCGTCTTCAGGTGGGTTGTGTGAAGGCGTGATGACGATGCCGTCGGCCAGGCCGGTCGCGCGGCCGCGGTTGTATGCCAGGATGGCGTGGGAGATGACCGGGGTCGGTGTGTACCCGCCGTCGTGGTCGATCATGACCTCCACACCGTTGGCCGCAAGCACCTCAAGCGCGGTCATGAGCGCGGGGTCGGAGAGCGCGTGCGTGTCCCTGCCGATGAAGAGTGGACCGTCAGTACGCTCGCGGCGCCGGTGCTCGCAGATCGCCTGGGTGATGGCCAGGATGTGCGCCTCGTTGAACGTGCCGTGGAACGCCGAGCCGCGGTGTCCGCTGGTGCCGAAGCTGACCCGTTGGGCGGGATCCCCGGGGTCCGGCTTCCGGACATAGTACTGCTCGCGGAGCTTGCCGACATCAATCAGCAGCTCCGGGGGAGCCGGGTGTCCGGCCAGCGGATGCAGCGTCATCGGTTCACAATCACGTCAGCGCTCGTACGGCCACTTCCAGTCACGGACCTCGGGCAGGTCGTCCCCATACTCAGCGACGTGCTCTTTGTGCTCGATGATCTTGTGCTGCATCGCTTGTTTGACGTAGGCGCCAATGGAGCCGAGCTGGGGCACGCGGTCGACCACGTCGTTCACCAGGTGCCACCGATCGATATCGTTGAGCACGCACATGTCGAACGGCGTGGTCGTGGTCCCCTCCTCCTTGTAGCCGCGCACGTGGAGCTGCGGGTGGTTCGTGCGGCGGTAGGTGAGGCGATGGATCAGCCATGGATAGCCGTGGAAGGCAAAGACAATGGGCTTGTCCCTCGTGAAGATCGCGTCAAAGTCCTTGTCGGACAGGCCGTGCGGGTGTTCGCTCTGGGGCTGGAGCTTCATCAGGTTGATCACGTTGACGACCCGGACCTTGAGGTCAGGGGCGTGCTGCCGGAGGAGGTCCACGGCGGCGAGGGTCTCGAGCGTCGGAATGTCGCCGCAGCAGGCCATGACAACATCGGGCTCGCTCCCTTTGTCCGTGCTCGCCCACTCCCAGATCCCAAGACCGGCCGTGCAGTGCTTGATCGCCGCGTCCATGTCGAGGTACTGGAGCGCCGGTTGTTTTCCGGCCACGACCACGTTGACGTAGTTGCGGCTGCGCAGGCAGTGATCGGCCACAGAGAGGAGCGTGTTGGCGTCGGGTGGGAGATAGACCCGGACCACCTCGGCTTTCTTGTTGACCACGTGATCGATGAAGCCGGGGTCCTGGTGGGAGAACCCGTTATGGTCCTGGCGCCACACGTGCGAGGTGAGGAGATAGGTGAGCGAGGCGATGGGCCGGCGCCACGGCAGGCCCCGGGTGACTTTGAGCCACTTCGCGTGCTGGTTGAACATGGAGTCCACGACGTGCACGAAGGCCTCGTACGTGGAAAAGAACCCGTGGCGTCCGGTCAGGAGGAACCCCTCGAGCCATCCCTGGCAGGTGTGCTCGCTGAGGATCTCCATCACGCGCCCATCCGGTGACAGATGCGCTTCCTTGTCGGCATCCTCGGCCAGTGTGTCGGCCACCCACGTCCGATCGGTCACCTCAAAGAGCGCGCCGAGACGGTTGGAAGCCGTTTCATCCGGACCGAACACCCGGAAGTTCCGCTCTTTCATGTTGAGCTTCATGATGTCGCGCAGGAAGTGCCCCAGCACGCGGGTTGCCTCGGCGGTAGTGGCGCCCGGCTTCTTGACGTCCACCGCATAGTGCCGGAAATCGGGCATTTTGAGGTCTTTGAGCAGGATCCCGCCATTGGCGTGCGGGTTGGCGCCCATGCGGCGATTGCCTTTTGGCGCGAGCTCCCCCAGCTCCGGTCTGAGCGTGCCGTTCTGGTCGAAGAGCTCTTCGGGCCTGTAGCTCTTCATCCACTGTTCGAGCAGCCTGACGTGATCGGGCTTGTCGGCCATTTCGGCGAACGGCACCTGATGCGACCGCCAGTAATTTGCGGCTCTCTTCCCATCGACCTCGTCGGGCCCTGTCCAGCCCTTCGGCGTACGCATGATGATCATGGGCCACCGTGGACGGCTCGCGACGCCATTGTTGCGGGCCTCGGTCTGCATGGCTTTGATCTCGGTGATCACCGTCTCCAGTGTCTCCGCCATGAGCTGGTGCATTTGGTTTGGCTCGGAGCCCTCGACGAAGTATGGTTTGTGGCCGTAGCCGATGAACAGCTTTTCCAGTTCGTCGTGGCTGATGCGCGCCAGCACGGTCGGGTTGGCAATCTTGTACCCGTTCAGGTGCAGGATCGGCAGCACCGCGCCGTCGTGAATCGGATTGAGGAACTTGTTCGAGTGCCAGGCCGCCGCCAGCGGGCCAGTCTCGGCCTCGCCGTCGCCCACGACGCAGGCGACGAGGAGATCGGGGTTGTCGAAGGCAGCGCCGTACGCATGGGAGACGGCGTAGCCCAGCTCACCGCCTTCGTGAATGGAGCCGGGGGTCTCGGGGGCCACGTGACTGGGAATGCCGTAGGGGAACGAGAACTGCTTGAACAGCTTTTTCATGCCCTCTTCATCCCGGGAGACGTTGGGATAGATCTCCGAGTAGGTCCCTTCCAGGTACGTATTGGCGACCAGGCCCGGGCCCCCGTGGCCAGGCCCGATAATGTACATCATGTTCAGATCGTACTTCTTGATGACGCGGTTGAGATGCACGTAGATGAAGTTCAATCCCGGCGTGGTTCCCCAGTGCCCCAGAAGCCTCGGCTTGACATGTTCGATTTTCAGCGGAACCTTCAAGAGGGGATTGTCATAGAGATAGATTTGCCCGACTGACAGGTAATTTGCTGCCCGCCAGTAGGCGTCCATCAGTTCGAGTTCCTTGTCCGTCAACAGGTTCGCCATCATTTCCCCCCTGATGTGAGAACTGGCCCTCCATCGCCTCCGTGTGCTTGCCGAGGCTCGCTGCGCTGTTACACAACGCCTTGGAAGATGTGCAAGGACTGTTTGCCCTCATCCCAGCTTGATCGGCACGGGCTCGACGCGCCAGATGTCCCTGCAGTACTCCCTGATGGCGCGGTCGGCGGAGAAGATCCCAATCCGCGCCACGTTGAGGATCGACATCTGTGTCCACTGCTCCGGGTTGTGCCAGGTGCGGTTGACCTGGTCCTGGCATGCCACGTAGAGCGGGTAGTCGGCCAGCAGCATGTACTCGTCGCGGTCGAGGAGGGACCCGATGAGCGGCTGGAACAGGTCCTGGTCCTCCCGGGCAAACGCCCCGGATCCGACAAGGTCAAGCACCTCGCGTAGCTCGGCGTTGCCCCCGTAGAGCTCTCGGGGCCGGTATCCCTCGGCCTTGTGCCGGAGCACTTCTTCGTCCGTCAGCCCGAAGCAGAAGAAGTTTTCGGCTCCCACCGCCTCGCGGATCTCCACGTTGGCGCCGTCGAGCGTCCCGATGGTCAGCGCCCCGTTGAGGGCGAACTTCATGTTGCCGGTACCGGACGCCTCCTTGCCGGCCGTGGAGATCTGCTCGGAAAGGTCCGCTGCCGGGTAAATGGTCTGGGCGGTGCTCACATTGAAGTCCGGGAAGAAGACCACCCTGAGCACGTCCTTGGTGTCCGGGTCGCGGTTGACCGTCGCGGCCACGGCGTTGATGAGCTTGATGATCAGCTTCGCCATGTAGTAGCCGGGGGCGGCTTTGCCGCCGAAGATGAACGTCCGCGGCATGACGTCGACGTGTTGCCCGTTCTTGAGGCGGTTGTAGAGGGTGAGCACGTGGAGGATGTTCAAATGCTGGCGCTTGTACTCGTGGATGCGCTTGACCTGGATATCGAAGAGGGACGACGGGTCGACCTCCACGCCAGCCACGCGCGCGATTCGGTCGGCGAGGCGGCGCTTGCACTCCTGCTTGACGCGGCGCCACTCCTCGCGGAAGGCCGGGTCGCGGGCGAACGACTCCAGCTGCGTGAGCTCGTCGAGGTCCCGGACCCATCTGTCGCCAATGGCGTCCGAGATCAGGCCGGCCAGCCGCGGGTTCGCGAGAAGCAGAAACCGGCGTGGCGTGACGCCGTTGGTCTTGTTGCTGAACTTGTCCGGCCAGAGGTCGTAGAAGTCGCGGAGCACGGTCCGCTTCAGGAGCTCGGTGTGGAGCTTCGCGACGCCGTTGATGGCGTGGCTCGCGACGCACGCGAGGTTCGCCATGCGGACGTGCTTTTCGGCGCCCTCGCCGATGAGCGAGAGCCTGGCGACGCGCCCATCGTCGCCGGGGTACTTCCGGCGGATGTCGTCGAGGAATCGCCGGTTGATCTCGTAGATGATCTCGAGGTGCCGCGGTAGCATCCGGCCGAAGAGCGGTAGCGGCCACGTCTCGAGGGCTTCGGGGAGCAGGGTGTGGTTGGTATAGGCGAACGTGCTCGTGGTGACGTGCCAGGCGGTATCCCAGTCCATCCGGTACTCGTCGACGAAGAGCCGCATCAGCTCCGCCACGGCCAGGGAGGGGTGGGTGTCGTTAAGCTGGACGGCGTATTTGCGGTGGAAGTGATCGAGCGTCTTCTCTCGCTGCAGATAGATGCGAATCATGTCCTGCAGGGAGCACGAGACGAAGAAGTACTGCTGCTCGAGGCGCAATTGTTTCCCCACCGCCGGCTCGTCGTTGGGGTAGAGCACTTTCGTGATGTTCTCCGAAATGACTTTCTCGTCGACGGCCTTATAGTAGTCGCCGATGTTGAACGCGTGAAAGTCGAACGACTCGCAGGCTTCGGCCCGCCACAGGCGGAGCGTGTTGGCGGTGTTGACTGCGTGGCCCATGACGGGGGTGTCGTACGGGACGCCGAGGACCACGCGCTCCGGGACCCAGCGCGCGCAGTAGCGCCCGGTCTCATCGGTGTACGGCTCGGTGTGTCCACCGAGCCTGACCTGGTAGGCGATCTCGGGCCGTGGGATCTCCCACGGGTTCCCGAGGCGGAGCCACTTGTCGGTCAACTCGACCTGCCACCCGTCGCGAATCGCCTGGTCGAAGATGCCGAACTCGTACCGGACACCGTAGCCGATCGCCGGGATCTCGAGCGTGGCCATGGAGTCCATGTAGCATGCGGCGAGCCTCCCGAGCCCGCCCGTGCCGAGCCCGGGCTCCTCTTCCTGTTCGAGGAGATCGTCGAGGGTAAGCCCCAGTTCGGCGACGGCCTTCCTGGCCTGGTCGTAGATCCCGAGGTTGATCAGGTTGTTGGCGAGCTGAGGCCCCATGAGGAACTCCGCGGAGAGGTACACGGCGGTCCGGCTCGCCTTGTCGAAGTAGGTCCGCACGGTGTTGATCCAGCGCTGCATGAGTCGGTCGCGCACCGCATATGCCAGGGCCAGGTAGTAGTCGTTCTTGGTGGCGACCGCGGGGAACTTTCCTTGATTGCAGAAGAGCTTGTCGAGCAGGTCACGCTTGAGGGCCTGGACCGTGTCGCCGACGTGCACCTTTTCGGTTTCAGCTTTCCCTGTACCGGGGCTGTCGCTCATAGACCCTCCTGTCGCCATTCTGACGAAGGCCCTCCGGCTGTGCGTCTACCCCGCTGAGCCACCTCGGCGAGATCCCGACGGTGCGGAGGCTCTTCAGGACGCGCTCGGGTGTCCCCCAGTCCGACCACGTGAGGGGCAGGAGCTTCGTCCCGCTTTGATCACCGACCGGGTCCCGACATGCAACGCGTGTACCCACGCACCCGCGCCAGGAACTCCGCGCGCCCTAACTAACGCTCTGATCGCTTTACCTGCTTCGTCGTTTTACGACAGCTTGGGCTGTGCGCGCAAGGGATGTAAATAGTGCAAGCCGCTTATTTTTCTGGGTTCCCGTGGGAGCGACTATGCGAACTGCGCATCGTGTCCGATCCCGTTCGACGATTAGCTTGACCAGCACACTCTAGGGTTGCCTGCTACCATACCACATCGGCGCGTCCTCACGGTCGGGAGCCTACACGCTGTGCAGCCGGGTGCTCGAGGGCTGACGGCCTTTTCTGCTACCACGCGGCCACCGAACCACCCCGTACGAAGGCAAAACCAGGGGTGCCTCAGCTTGCTCCTGATGTTCGGATTCTTGCGGAGTCAGGTCGTCTGAGATAGTCTGGTTGGCGGTTGAGCCGGACTCTTAGGCCGGGGTCGGTGGTTCGATCCCACCACGGCTTGCCAGGTCTGACCCCGTCGTCTAGCCAGGCCAAGGACGCGACCCTTTCAAGGTCGAGATCGCGGGTTCGAATCCCGCCGGGGTCACCACACTTTTTGCCAGTTTTGGGAGCAGAACGCCGGCAACCGGAACCGCCCCGGCGTCACCTGGCCTGTGAACCGATAGAAGTACCCGGGCGTACCACCAGCTACACCGACTGCGCTCTCTACCTTCTCGCAGCCCTTCCGCTCATCCTCCGTGCTCGCCCGCTCGAGAGCGTCATGTACGCGGTGCCTCTCATCTTCTGCGCCCTCTCGCCAGCGGGCTACTATTATTCCTTCCTGGTGCTCTTGGTGCTCCTCCCGTGGCGGGACGGGACCACGGATAGCGCCCGCCTCATCGAGATGGCGCTTCTCACCTTTATCATGGCGGTGAGCTACGCCCTCGAGCTCGCTTCGGATGAGCTCCTCCCCCTCTTCTACCAGGCATCGATCCAGGTGGGCCTTTTCTTCCTGTTTTGGCTCGGGTTCGAGTATGCGCGGCTCGCATCGCGAGGAAACAGGCTCACCACCGTGAGGGCTTCGTTCACGACAGAAGCTCCGCCGCAGTGATTCACGCTCCGTCACGGCTCGGCCGGTCACGATGACTGCCGTGGCGCTGACCGGGCGAGGCGCGGGCGCTCCGACCGACGCCGGCCGGCGAACGGATTGACTTTGCCAGAAACTTGGCTCACACTTGGCCCAGTTTTTCGCCTGGTTACGGGTCGTGTTCGGGCGTCAAGGAGAGGCGGATGGGGCAGCAGGGGATCCGGGATCTGGTCGGCCGCGTCATGCTCGATCCGGACTTCTTCGCGGAGCTCGTCCGCGCCCCCGAGGCCGTCCTGGACGAGTACGAGCTGACCCGCGAGGAGCGGGTGGCCCTGCTGCTGGCTGTGGCCAAAGCGCGGAGCAGGCCGACCCACCGGCAGGCGCAGACATTCCATCGGGCGCTGGTCAAGCGCTGGTCGACGTAGCCGCTCCGGGGGCGCCGTTGGCCAGGGAAGCCGACCTCGAGTTCCTCCGGACGATGGTGCTCTTCAAGGACCTTGCCGAACCCCACCTGGCGGCCCTCGCGCTCCGGCTCCGCGAGCGCCGGCTCGGAAAGGGCGAGATCCTCTTCCGACAAGGGGATCCCGGCCGGGAGCTCTTCCTCATCCGGGAGGGGAGCGTGGTGATCTCGAAGCCGGTCCTGGGTCGGGTGGAGCAGGTTCTGGCCCGGATGGGGCCGGGCGACTTTTTTGGCGAGATGAGCCTCTTCGATGAGTCCACGCGCTCGGCCACGGTCCAGGCCGAGACGAAGACGGTGCTGCTGTCGCTGGACCGCGAGAACCTCCACGAGTTCGTCGAGGTGAATCCCCAGGCGGCCGCCGCGTTCTTCTACCGGCTGGTCCAGGTCTTGATCCGGCGCATCAGGGAGACCGGCAACCTGGTGGCCGAGGTCACGCGCTGGGGGCTCGAGGCCACAGGGCTGGACGTGGATTATAAGTTCCCCGGCTGAGACCGGTGGCCCGCCAGAGCAATCTCGAGCTTCTCGTTCGCCGGGCCGACGAGGCAGGCTTTGAGGTCCGCAGGGTCCCGAGCGCGGTCGCCTACCTCCAGCATAAGCCCCAGCGCCTTGCCGATGACCAGTGCGAGGTGGCCCAGCTCGCCTCCGGCGGGGACGGGCGAGTCACCTACGTCCTGAAGAACCGGGCCACGGACCGCTACCTCCTCCTCACCGGACCCGAGCGCTTTCTCTGGGAGCGGATGGACGGACGAACCTCGCTCCAGGAGCTCGCCACCGCCTACGTCCTCCGCTACGGGTCCTTCGACTTCGACCTGATCCCCGCGCTGATCGCCAAGCTCCGACAGGCTGACCTCCTGACCCTGCGCCCAGCCTCGCGCCTCCGGGAGGTCCTGGCCCGCCACCGCCGGAACCCCGCCGCCCGGGCCGTGGAGGCGACCCTCCGGCGGCTGGAGCGCCTCACGCTCTCGAGCCAGCGCATCCACGCCCCGTTCGCCCGCATCTACCGGTGGGGAGGGCGGCTCCTCTTCACGCCGGCCTGCCTCGCGCTGGGAGTCGCGCTCGCCGGGCTCGGCGCCGTCTCGGCGTTCAGGCTCTGGCCCGACGCCGCTGAGGTCGCGGCGCCGCTGGGCCGGCACCCGCTCCTCTCGCTGGTGGTGGTCAAGGTCGTCCTCTTCGTCACGCTCGCGGTCCACCAGATCCTCCACGGGCTGGCCTGCGTCCACTACGGGCGCCGAGTCCGCGAGTACGGCTTCACGCTGCTCCACGGGTTCGTCCCCACTTTCTTCGTGGACGTCACCGACATCTTCATGGCGAGTCGGCGGGCCCGGGTCGTCACCGCCCTGTCTGGGCCTTTGATCCACCTCTACCTCGGCAGCTTCTACCTGTGGGCGGCGACCCAGATGCCTGCGGGACTCCTCCAGAGCTTCACCGCGGTCTCCGGAGTCCTCCAGTTACAGGCCCTGTTCGTGAGCCTCTATCCCTTCTGCTTCCTGGAGATGGACGGCTACCACATCCTGGTGGACCTTCTGGGGGTGCCGACGCTCAAGCAGGACTCGTGGCAGTTCGTGGGCCACGAATTCTTGCGGCGGCTGGCGGATCGCTGGAGGCTCACACGCCAGGAAGCGATGTGGGTTGGCTACTTCGCCCTCTCGCTCGTCTCGCTCGTCGCCTTCGTGGCGCTGAACCTCTGGGGACTGCTCCACGCCGGCGGCGGGCCCTGAGCGGGATCAGGCGCCGGGCTCTTCGCTGGGCTCGCGCTGCGCCAGCAGGTCCGAGAGCCGTTTCAGGATCTCGAACGTGAGCTGGGCGCGGTTCCTGATGAGCCAGTCCAGCTGATCGGTCCGGATCACCAGGAGCTGGACGTCGGTCGCCGCGACAGCGCTCGCGGAGCGGGGCGCCTTCCGAAACAGCGCCATCTCGCCGAGCAGCTCCCCCTCGCCGAGGGTGCGGATGACCCGCTCGCTGCCATCGGTGCGCTTGCGGATGTCGACCTTCCCGGAGTGGACGACGAAGGCCTCGCCGCGGGCGTCGTCGCCCTCCTTGAAGATGATCTGTCCCGGCTCGAACTGGCGCCGCGGGAGGTCGCCGACGGTCAGGTTCTTGTAGATCTCGAGCCCGATCGACGGCAGGTGCGACTTCGCCTCGACGGGCAGCCCCGCGTTCGTCCAGCCGCCGAGGCCGCCCCTCAGGATCCGGACGTTCCGGTGGCCACGCTGCCGGAGCTGCTGGGTCACCCGGGAACTCGTCTGCTCGTCGCGGCTCGCGCAGTACGTGATGATCGGCTGCCTCGGCTCAACCTGGAGCTCGAAGCGTCCTCCTTCGATGTCTTCGGGTGCGAGCCGGATGGCTCCGGGCAGCTTGAGGGGGCTCGTCTCGAAGTCGTTCGACGTTCGCACGTCGAGGAAGATCGGATTCTGTCCGCTCTCCATGAGTCCGATGACCTGGGCCGGGACGATCCGAAACCGGTTGCGCCACCAGCGACGGGCCCAGATGCCGCCGTAGCCGCTGGCGCTGACCAGGGTGACGCCGAGCGCGACCCACGCCCACGGGAACGGCTGCGGCGGCGGGTTCTTGATCTTGTCGTCGGCCTCGGCGCGCATCCGCTTGACGTCCGGGAGGTTTGAAACGATCTTGTCGGCCTGCTCGAACTGGCGGTCGGCGCGCGTGAAGCGATCGTTGAAGAAATCGCGGAGGCCTGCCCACCAGACGGTGTTGAAGCGGCTCTGGGCGCCGGGCGTGACCTCGGTGCCCTTGATGAACTGGCGCACCGCATCGGAGGGGATGACGAAGTTGAAGCCCTGGACGATGCTCCCCTCGGGGCCCGGTGCCAGCGACACGAAGGTCAGGACACCGACCACCTCGCCGCGGCTGTTGACGGCCGGCCCGCCCGAGTTGCCCCACGCGGCAGGCGCGTCGGTCTGGATCATGGGCTGGTTGGAGACGTCCTCCTTGAAGCCCGAGACGGCCCCGTTGGTGACCGAGGCCTCCATGCTGGCGCTCTGGTTGAGGAGCTCGTGGCTGAGCACGACGCCGGGGAAGCCCAGGATGTGGATCGGGTCGCCGATCTTGACGACCTTCGAGTCCGCGACGGGCAGCACCGGGTAGTCTCGGCCGGCGACCTTGAGAAGGGCCAGGTCCCGGCCGGACACCTGACCCGGTTCGAGGCTCAACGGCGGGGTGTATTTTTTTACCTCGGCGGGCAGCCGGGTGCCGTTGGAGAGCAGGACGGAGATCTGCGGGGTGAGCTTCACCTTGGCGTTGGGGACGACGCTGTCGTGGACCTGCCGCTTCAGCTGCTCTTCGACCTCGGGACGCTGGGCGGGCTTGAGTCCGGCGCGTTTCAGGAGAGCGGGCAGACAGGTGGTTTCCGCCGCGCGGCGGGCGAAGCTGTTGATCATCCAGCGTCCGGGCGTGTGAGCGGGCTGGACGACATGGGCGTTGGTGACGACGAGGCCGCTTGGATCGATGAACCATCCGGTGCCGGTTTCGCGGAAGACCGGCGGCGTGGCCGTCGTTTCCCCGGAGCCGCAGTTGAGTCGCACCTCCGCGGAAACCTCGGCGACGATCAGCGCCACGGCAGGCTTGGCCCTGAGCAGCGCTTCCGGGACACTGAGCGGACGCTCGGCTCGGGCAGGGACGGCTTCCCCGAGTACGAGGCCGAGGGCGACCCCTAGCGCGACCGCGACGGGCTTGGGCGGCACGGGCCCAATTTTATCTCGGCTCGGCCGCGAAAAGAAGAAGGCCCCAGGGGTCACCTCCTGGGGCCTTCGGCGAGTTACTTCCGGGTTACTTCAGGATCTGGATGGCTGCCTTCGCCTTCTCGGCTGCCACCGTGGTGTTGCCGGCCTTGCACGCGACCTCGGCCTCTTTGATCAGGGTCCGGGCCTTGGCGATGCTGGGTGGCTGAGCCTTCGCACCAGCGAGGGCACGGGGCGCCTGGACTTCCTGACCCCGAGGGGCCTGGACTTCCTGACCGCGTGGCGCCTGGACTTCTTGGCCACGGGGGGCCTGGACTTCCTGACCCCGAGGGGCCTGGACTTCCTGACCGCGTGGCGCCTGGACTTCTTGGCCACGGGGGGCCTGGACTTCCTGACCCCGAGGGGCCTGCACTTCCTGACCG
>JACQWB010000236.1 GCA_016209385.1 Candidatus Rokuibacteriota bacterium | reverse complement strand
TCATCATGATGTCGTCGAGCTGATCGAGCGACACCATGTCCGACGGGAGCGCGTCGTTCACCTCGTCGTAGGTGAGGAACCCCTTCTGCTTGCCGATGGAGATCAGCCTGTCGATTTCGTCGATCTTCGGGTCGTCAGCCATCGGTTGGACTCCTCCTCGGAGGGCGCGGTGCCCTCATCGGTCAGCGCCCGGCGCGGGGCCGGTGCCGGCTAGCTCCCGCACCTCCTGCGCCCGGCGCACCAGCTCGCGGAGCTCGGCCTCGAGCTCGGTCACGGCCGGGTCACCGGTGGCCTGCGCGCGCGCGATCGCCTGCGTGACCTGGCGGATGCGTCGGAGGCGGTGGCGGATCTCGTAACGGGTCCGGTACTCGCGGACCAACCGAGCCGGATCGGGCCAACTCCGCTCTTCCACCAGGAGCGCCGCGAGAAGCTCCTGCTCCAGCGCTCCGTGGACTTCGGGCACCGTCGCCTCGGGTCGCTCCTTCAAGCCCCTGAGGAGCGCCTGGAGGCCCGGGTGGGACAGATCGTCGACCTCGAGGACCTGGAGCAGCTCGGCACGGGCTGCGGGGACCTGGAGCAGGAGCACCAGGAGGTCTCGCTCCGGCGCCGCGGGTGGCGGCCAGACGGCGGCCCCGGGCTGCCCCTGATCGCTGCTCGGCGCTCGCTCCCTCCCCGCGCGGGCGACTGCTTCGCCCGCTCCAGGCCTCGACTTGAGCGCGCCGTGGAGCCGCTGGACCTCGATCCAGAGCTGGGTCGGATCCACACCGAGCTTGAGCGCCGCCTCCCGCGCCAGCGTCGTGCCCTCCTGAGAGTCGCCTGCCTTGGACAGGATCAGCGCGATCCGGGCGAAGGCTGTCGCGCGGCCCCGCTGGGACGCGGTGTTTTCCTCCTCCAGCACCCGGTCAATCGCGTACGAGAGGAGGCTCCGAGCCTCGGTGATCTGCTGGTCGAAGCGGGCCCGCCCCTCGGCCCTCAGGAAGGAATCCGGGTCGTGGCCGGCGGGCAGGAGCGCGACCTTGAGTCGGGGCGCCCCTTCAGCGAAGCTGCCGGTCCGGTTCACGGCCCACGCGAGCGCGCGCTCAGACGGCGAGAGCAGTTCCTCGACACGTTCGGTCGCCTTGCGGCCGGCGAGGTCAGCGTCGAAGAAGGTGATCACTTCATCGCAATAGCGGCGGAGGAGGGCGAGCTGGGCGGCGGTGAAGGCGGTACCCAGGGCGGCGACAGTCTCGGTGAAGCCGTACTGGTGGGCGATCAGGCAGTCGAGATACCCCTCGACGAGAAGCGCCCGGTTCTTCTCCCTCAGGGCGCCCCGCGCGAGGTCCAGAGCGTAGAGGGTCTGCCCCTTGAAGAAGAGCGGGGTCTCGGGGGAGTTCAGGTATTTCGGCTCGTCGCTCCCCAGCGTCCGCCCGCCGAAGGCCACCGGGCGCCCCTGGGTGTCACGGATCGGGAAGATCAACCGCCCCCGGAAGCGATCGTAGAAGCCGCCGCCCGTCTGGCGTGGCACGGCGAGGCCCACCTGGGCCAGCAGCTCTTCGCTCACCCCCGAGTCCCGCATGAAGACCAGGAGATGGTCCCATCCTTCCGGGGCATAGCCGAGGCCGAAGCGCCGGGCGACTTCGGAGTCGATCCCGCGGGTGGCGACATACTGGCGGGCGCGCGCCCCCTCCGGACGATTCCAGAGGGCGTCAGCGTAGAACTGCGCAGCCACGGCGAGGGCGCGGTAGAGCGTCTCGCGCTGTCCCTCGGTCTCGGAGCGTCGCTCCTCGGGGAGCGCCACACCCGTCATCTTTCCCAGGGCCCGCACCGCCTCCGGGAACGAGAGGCGGTCCTGCCGCATCAGAAAGCCGAAGGCGTCGCCGCCCGCGCCGCAGCCGAAGCAGTGGAAGATCCCCTTCCTCGGGTTCACCATGAACGACGGGGTCTTCTCGGCGTGAAACGGGCAGAGGGCTTTCCAGTTCTCGCCCGCGCGCCGGAGGTTCACGAACTGGCCGATCAGATCCACCACGTCGACCCGGGATCGGATCTCGTCGATCAGCTGAGGCGGAAACCCGCCGGCCATCTCAGTACTCTCGGAGGGGGGCTCCGCCCCCCTTCCGAACCTCCCCCCTGTGTTGCGCGGGCCAAGCCCGCGCTCGAAACCGCCCCACGCTGGTTAACGCTCCTGAAGCCAGGGCAACCTCCTAGTCCACCTTGAGGGTGACGACGGTGGCGCCGCTCCCGCCCTCGTACTGCTCGCCCGGGCGAAAGCTTTCCACGAGAGGGTGAACCGCCAGGAGCTCGTGGACCGCCTTCCTGAGCGCGCCCGTCCCCTTGCCGTGGACCAGCCGCACCTCCGAGAGCCCGACCAGGAAGGCATCGTCCAGGTACTTCTCCACCACTGCCTGGGCTTCCTCCGCGGTCTTGCCGAGCAGGTGGAGCTCCGGAGGGATCCCCGACTTCGCTGGCGTGCTCACGCGGCTCGCTCGAATGCCAGTGGCCTCCGGTGTCGCGATCCGCTGACGCGTTCTGAGCGCTTCGAGCGGAACGCGGACCGTCACTGCCCCGGCCTGCACCGTCGCGGTTCCACCGGCCTGAGCGACGAGGGTGCCCTTGAGGCCGAGGTGGGGGACCTCGACGGGATCACCGACGCCAGGTGGAGTCCCTTCGGGATCAGGCTCGGAGACCTTGAGCGGCGCGGCGAGCCCAGTGATCCGCTTTCGGCTCGCCTCGAGGGTCCGGCGCGACCGCTCGCTGGTCCTGAGCCGCTCCCATTCGGCGCTGACAGCCTGACGGATCTCGGCGACGAGCCTGACCGCCTCGGCCTTGGCTCGCGAGAGCGTCTCCTGGGCCTTCGCGCGGGCCTGAACCAGCTCCTGCTGGGCCTGGGCGAGCAGCGCCGCGGCCTGGGTCCGTTCGCGTTCGATCGCCGCGGCCTGCTCCGCACTGGCGCGGGTCTGGCTGTCCAGGCGCGCGAGGAGGGCCTGGATGTTCTGGGCCTGGGTGGAGCGGAGGGCCTGGGCGCGCTCGATCATCGTGGGAGGGAGCCCGAGGCGGGCGCCGATGGTCAGGGCGTAGCTCTGTCCGGGTCGGCCGTAGGCGAGGCGGTAGGTGGGCGCGAGCCGCTCGGCGTCGAACTCCACCGAGGCGTTCTGCGCCGTCGGGTGGGTTGCGGCGAAGGCCTTGAGCGGCTCGAGGTGGGTCGTCGCCATGACCAGCGCCCCGTGGGATTCCAGCTCTTCCAGGATCGCCTGGGCCAGCGCCGCCCCCTCGTCGGGGTCAGTCCCCGCCCCCAGCTCGTCGAGGAGCACGAGCGCGCCTGCGTCTGCCTCCTCGAGGATCGTCCTGACCTCCTTCGCGAAGGCCGAGAACGTGGAGAGGTTCTCGGCTACGCTCTGCTCGTCGCCAACGACGGCGAAGAGCCGGGAGAAGACGGGAAGGCGGCTCCCCTCTCTCGCCGGAAGGTGCAACCCCGCCTGTGCCATCAGGACCGAGAGTCCCAGGCACTTGAGGGCCACGGTCTTCCCGCCGGCGTTGGGACCCGTCACGACCAGGAGGGGGCGTTCGGCCGAGAGCTCGAGGTCGACGGGGACGACCGGGCAGGACGGCTCCTGCCAGCTCCGCGCCAGGAGCAGCGGGTGGCGCACGCCCTGCAGCTCGAGGCGTCGGCCGGGGTCCAGCTCGGGTTCGGTCGCTTCCATCCGTTCGGCAAGCCGTGCGCGCGCCGCGATCAGGTCGAGCTCGGTGATCTCGGCCACGGCACCGCGCAGCTCGGCGAGGCAGGCCCGTACCTCGTCCGTCAGCGCCGCCAGGATCCGGAAGCTCTCCGCCTCTTCCTCGCGGAGGGTCTCCGTCAGCTCGTTGTTGGCCTCCACCACTGCCTCGGGTTCGACGAACCAGGTCGCCCCGGTCTGGGAGCGATCGTGAACCAGGCCGCGCACCCGCGCTCGGGCCTCAGCCCTGACGGGCAGAACATACCGGCCCCGACGCAGGGTGACGAACCGGTCCTGAAAGAGCGTGTCGGCCTCCGGGAGGGCGAAGAAGGCCTCCAGCCGTTTGACGATGTCCCGCCTGAGCTCCCGGATGGCCTGGCGGAGCTTCCGGAGGCGGGGGCTCGCATCGTCTTTGAGACCGCCGTCCTCGGTGAGCGACTGGACGAGGTGCTCCGCGAGCGCGGCGAAGTTGGGAAGCCGGGAAAAGCGCCGGCCGACGTCCGGAGCAAGGGCAGCCACGCGGTTCCCGTAGCCCCGGAGTCGCGCGACTCCCGCGAGGAAAGGGATGAAGGCAGCCAGCTCGCTGCCCTCGAGGGTGCTTCCCGGCTTCTCGGCCCGGTCGAGGACGGGCCGAAGGTCCGGCACCGTCCCCCAGGGCGGCGGCCCCGCATCGGCCACGGCCTGGCGGGCCTGCCGGGTGTCAGCGAGGGCCTGTCGAACAGCGGCAGGATCGGTCCGGGGCTCAAGCTCAAGGGCGTGCTCCTGCCCCATCGGCGTCGAGGTTTCCCGGGACAGAAGCCTGAGCACCCCGTCCCACTCGAGCCCTCGACCCGAGAGCCGGCCTTGGTAGTTCCCCTCCCCCCTCAGCTAGCACCTCCAGGGGTTGCCGCGCTCAGTCCGCGAATCGCTCCCGCCGCTTCGCCTTTTTTCGGGCCGCTAGGGCTTTGCGCTTGCGCTTGACGCTGGGCTTCTCGTAGTGCTGGCGCTTCTTGAACTCGGACAGGAGTCCGGCTTTCTCACACTGTTTCTTGAAGCGCTTGAGGGCGCTCTCGAAGGACTCGTCGGGCTCGACGATGACCTTGGTCAATGACTCCCCCCCTCTCACGCTGTCATAACCACCAACGATATATCATGCCTACGCTCCTGTCAAAAGATCGTCACCCCAAACTCGGGCTCACGGCGCGAAGCGAATCGTGAGGATGTCGCCCTCGCTGACCTGATACTCCCGCCCCTCGAGCCTTACCGCCCCGCGTTCCCTCAGCGCGGGCAGCGACGGGGTCTTGAGGAAGTCGTCCACCGTCATCACCTCGGCCCGGACGAACCCGCGCGCCATGTCCGAGTGGATCTTTCCCGCCGCCTCGAGCGCCGTCGCGCCCCGACGGAGGCTCCAGGCTCTCAGCTCCTTGCCGACGACGGTGTAGAAGGTGATGAGGCCGAGGAGCTGATAGCCGATCCTCACCAGGCGCTGGAGCGCCGGCTCAGACAGGCCCAGCTCGGTGCGGAAGGCCGCCTGGTCCTCGGGCGGCAGGAGAGCCAGCTCGCCCTCCAGCTTGCCGTCCACGGCGACGAGCGGGCAGTCGCCGGAGGCGGCCTCTAGCTCCTGTCCGAGGGCCCGGCTTCGGGGATCGTTTCGATCCACGTTGGCCGCGTAGGCGAGGGGCTTGGCGGTGAGGAGCCCCCAGCCCTTGAGGAGCTGGAGATCAGCGGCGCCCGGTCTCAGGGCCCGAACCGCCGCGCCACGGGCCAGCGTCTCCCGGCAGCGCTCCAGGAGCGCGACTTCGGCGCGTGCCGCCTTGGGATCGGCCCGGGCCGCCTTCCTCGCGTGCTCGAGCCGCCGCTCGACGACCTCGAGATCGGCCAGGAGGAGCTCGATGTTGACGACCTCGGCGTCGCGCCGCGGGTCGGGCTCTCCTGCTACGTGAGGAACGTGGCTAGCGACAAAGCAGCGGACGACGTGGATCAGGACATCCACGGCCCGGACGTGGGAGAGGAACTGGTTGCCGAGCCCCTCGCCCCGGCTCGCCCCCTTGACCAGCCCCGCGATGTCCACGACCTCAAGGGTGGCCGGAGTGACCTTGGCGGGATTGAGCACTCTGACGAGCGCCTGGAAGCGCGGGTCGGGAACGGGAACCGCACCCTTTTGGGGCTCGAGCGTCGAGAACGGGTAGGCTGCGATCAGCGTATCGATCCCGGTCAGGGCGGCGAAGAGCGTCGACTTCCCCGCGTTGGGGAGCCCGACGAGGCCGCAGCTGAAGCCCATCAACTTCCTCGGAGGGGGGCTACGCCCCCCTTCCGAACCTCCCCCCAGGATGGGTTGCGCCGGCCGGGTACCCACGGCGCAGCCGTGGGTGGGCGCTCGAACGCGCTTATTCCGACAGCCACGTAGGTTGCGCGGGCCAAGCCCGCGCTCGAACACGTGGCAGGCGGGCTGCCCGGGGGCATGCGTTCCTCAGCGGAACAGCGGGGCCAGGACCAGCGAGACGATCGACATCAGCTTGATCAGGATGTTCATGGAGGGGCCCGAGGTGTCCTTGAACGGGTCGCCGACGGTGTCGCCGACGACAGCGGCCTTGTGGGCGTCGGAGCCCTTTCCGCCCAGGTTTCCCGCCTCGATGTGCTTCTTGGCGTTATCCCACGCCCCGCCGCTGTTGGCCATCATGAGGGCGAGAAACACTCCCACGAGCGTGGCGCCCGCCAGGAGGCCGCCCAGGGCCTCCTTGCCGAAGACGGAACCGATCACCGGAGGGATGAGCACGGCCGACAACCCCGGGGCGATCATCTCCTTGAGGGCCGCGCCCGTCGCGATCTCCACGCACCGCGCCGTGTCGGCCTTGGCTCTTCCCTCCATGAGGCCCGGGATCTCGCGGAACTGACGCCGCACCTCTTGCACCATGCCGAAAGCGGCACGCCCCACCGCTTTCATCGTCAGCGCCGCGACGAGAAACGGGACGATCCCTCCCAGGAAGAGGCCCACGATGACCTTGGCGTCGGTCAGGTCGATGGTCTTGAGCCCCACGCTCTGCGTATAGGCGGAGAAGAGAGCCAGCGCGGTCAGCGCCGCCGAGCCGATGGCGAACCCCTTGCCGATGGCAGCGGTGGTGTTCCCGAGGGCGTCGAGCCGGTCGGTGATCCTGCGGGTCTCGGGGCCCAGGTGGGCCATCTCGGCGATCCCGCCCGCGTTGTCGGCGATCGGGCCGTAGGCGTCCACGCTCATCGTGATCCCGATCGTGGCGAGCATGCCGACGCCGGCCAGCGCGATCCCGTAGAGGCCGCTCGCCTGGTACGCGACGAGGATGGCGACGCAGATCGCGGCCACCGGAAGGGCGGTGGACTCCATCCCGACCGCGAGGCCCGAGATGATGTTGGTGGCGACGCCGGTCTGGCACGACTCGGCGATGCGCAGGACGGGCCTCCCCGACGTGTAGAGCTCGGTGAGGAACCCGATCGCGATGCCGGCCACGAGGCCCGCGAGCACCGCCCAGAAGGGGCCCCAGCCGACGCCGAAGCCCTTGACGATGAGCGCCGCCGCGACGACGAGGAGCACGGCGGCAGTGATCGTCGCGTAGCGGAGCGCCGCCTGGGGGTCCATCCGCTGGAGCCAGCCCATCGAGACCACGCCCACGGCCGAGGCGACCAGGCCAGCCATGACGATCACGATGGGCAGCGTCATCCATCGCGTCGGGTCGGGGAGCGTGGCGCCGATGGCGATGGCCGCCACGACCGAGCCCACGTACGATTCGAACAGGTCGGCTCCCATGCCGGCGACGTCTCCGACGTTGTCGCCGACGTTATCGGCGATCACGGCGGGGTTCCGCGGGTCGTCCTCCGGAATGCCGGCTTCGACCTTCCCGACCAGGTCGGCCCCCACGTCGGCCGACTTGGTGTAGATGCCGCCGCCGACGCGCGCGAACAGCGCGATCGAGGAGGCGCCCATCGCGAAGCCGTTGATCACCAACGGGTCCTGGAAGAGGAGGTAGTAGATCCCGAGGCCCAGGAGCCCGAGGCTCGCGATGGACAGCCCCATTACCGACCCCCCGTAGAAAGCCACCGAGAGCGCGCGGTCGCGTCCCCACTCCTTGGCCGCGTTGGCGGTCCGCACGTTGGCCTTCGTCGCGGCCTTCATGCCGAAGAAGCCGGCGAGCATGGAGCAGATCGCCCCCGAGACGAACGCGAGCGCGGTGTAGGGGCTGATCGCCAGCGCGAGGCCGACGGCGGCGACGACGATGAACCAGGCCAGGATCGAGTACTCCTTGCGGAGGAAGGCCATCGCGCCGGTATGGATCTGGGCGGAGATCTCGGCCATCGGGGCGGTGCCGTCGGGCTGACGCACGACGTAACGGTACATCACGAAGGCCATCGCGAGTCCCAGGAGACCGAACAGTGGGGAGAGCGGCACCCACGCCATCCCGATCCCTCCTATGTGTTCCGCGCCGCGCCGGAGTCCAGGAGCTTCAGCACGCGGTCAGCGGCTTCGGCGCAAGCCGACTCGATCAGCGGGAGCTCCTCCGCGGTGAAGCGGGCCAGCACGTGGTCCACCACCTCGTCCTTGGCGGAGGGCCGGCCGATCCCCACCTTCACCCGCCGCAGGGCCTCGGTGCCCAGGCGCTCGATGACCGACTGGACGCCCCGATGCCCGCCGGAGCTTCCCTTGAGACGCACGCGCACCTTGCCGACCGACAGGTCGATGTCATCGTACACGAGGATCAGGTCGGCGGGGGCCAGCGCGTAATCCCGATAGTGATGGATGAAGCGCCGGACGCACCCGCCGGACGCGTTCATGTAGCTCGCGGGCTTGAACAGCAAGAGCGGGTCGTCGCCGTACGTGCCGGCTGCGACCTGGCCGAGGCGTGGGTACGCGGAGAAGACGAATGGCTTTCGCTGAGCCCGAAGGAGGTCGGCAACCCGGTCCAGGACCAGGTGGCCGACGTTGTGGCGGGTGCCTCGGTACTTTGGCCCGGGATTCCCCAGCCCCACCACTGCCTGGGCCACAGCCTACTTCGGCTCCTCCTCCGGCTTCGGCTTCCGCTCGGTGTGGACCTCGGGCTCCGCAGGGGCCGGCGCCGGCGCCGGTGCCACGACTTCCTCGGCCATCGGCGGCGAAACGGTGGCCACCGCCTGGCCGGGATCGTTCAGGAGTCGGATGCCCGGCGGCGTCACCAGGCTGGCGATTGTCAAGACGTCGCCGATCCTGAGCGCCGAGACGTCGGCGTCAATCCGCTCCGGGATCAGGCCCGGGAGGCAGGAGACCTGCACCTCGCGGAGGATCAGCTGCAGGATGCCGCTCTGCTCCTTGACTCCCTCGGGTTCGCCCACCGCGTACACGGGGACGGTGACCGTGATGGCCCGGTCCATCGCGACCTCCTGGAGGTCCACGTGGAGCATTCCCTCGCTCACCGGGTCGAGCTGGAGGTCCCGGATGATGGCGGTGCGGGTCTCTCCGTCCTCGGCAAACCGGAGCTTCAGGAGCTGCGTAGCCCCGCCGTGGCCGTGAGTGGCCTGCTGGAGGTCTTTGGGGTTGACCGCGATCGGCACGGCGGGCCGGACGCCGTAGAGGACACCCGGGATCAGGCCCGTCCGCCGGAGGCGTTTGGCGACCTCCTTGCCGGTCCCCTCGCGCTTCTGAATCGTTACCTCGCGAAGTTCCATGAGATTCGACTCCCCTTGCCACTCCGAGGGGGCTGGCCCCCCTCCGAGGAACTAGACGAACAGCGTAGAGACCGACTCCTCGTCGTGAATCCGCCGGATGGCCTCGCTCAGCAGGCTCGCGACCGAGAGCACCGTGATCTTGGCGAGCCGCTTCTCCGGGCCCAGCGGGATCGAGTTCGTCACGATGACCTCTTCGAGGGGCGACCCCTCCAGCCGCGCGATGGCCGGGCCCGAGAGCACCGGGTGCACGCCGCAGGCGAGAATCCGGCGGGCGCCTTCGCGCTTGACCGCGTCCACGGCCTGGATGAGGGTCCCGCCCGTGTCGATCATGTCGTCGATGATGATGGCCTCGCGGCCCTTGACGTCGCCGATCAAGTGCATGAAGAGGGAGACGTTGGCGCCCTCGCGGCGCTTGTCGATGATCGCAAGCTGTGCCCTGAGGCGCTTGGCAATCGCCCGCGCGCGCTCCACGCCCCCCGCGTCGGGCGCGACGACGACGGGATCCTCGAGACCTCGCCGGCCCAGGTAGTCGATCAGCACCGGCGCGGCGAAGAGGTGATCCACCGGGATGTCGAAGAACCCCTGGATCTGGCCCGAGTGGAGGTCCAGGGCGAGGACGCGATGCGCGCCGGCGGCCGTCAGGAGGTCGGCGACGAGCTTCGCCGAGATGGGCACCCGCGGCTGGACCTTCCGGTCCTGGCGGGCATAGCCGTAGTAGGGGAGCACCGCCGTGATCCGCTGGGCGGAGGCCCGCTTCAGGGCGTCCAGCATCACCAGGAGCTCCATCAGGTTGTCGTTGACGGGAGGGCACGTCGGCTGGATCACGAACACATCCGTCCCCCGCACGTTCTCGTTGATCTGGACGAAGACCTCGCCGTCCGAGAACCGCGAGACGTCCGCGCCCGCCAGGGGGATGCCGAGTTGACGAGCGATCTCCTCAGCCAGGGGCCGGTTGGCGTTCCCGGTAAAGAGCTTCAGCTCGTATGCCATTGGCCTCGTCCTCCACCCGACCCTCGCCACCTAAAGTGACTCGGGTGCCCGCTAGGGTTGGCCGCCTTTGGCGGCCGCGCCTCGCCGACGCTTAAAGAATGGTTGGGGCGGGAGGATTCGAACCCCCGGATACGGGATCCAAAGTCCCGCGCCTTGCCGCTTGGCCACGCCCCAACGACCCTCGCTACGTGAAGTGACTCGGGTGCCCGCTAAGGTGAGCCGCCTTCGCCCACTTATCCGCCAGCCTCAGCCGCGCACGACGCGGATGGCCGGCCCCGAGATCGCGCGAACGGCCCAGCAGGACCACTTCCCCGTCGTCAGCCGATTCCGCATCTGCCTGGCGTGGTCGAACGAGCGGGCCACGCCTACCACGGTCGGGCCGCTTCCAGACATCACGGCCCCGAGCGCGCCGGCCCCCAGCAGCGCCGCCTTGATCCGGGCGAGCGCGGGGTAGATCGGCTCCACGACCGCCTCGAGGCTATTGTACAGGTGCGCCGCGGCCCGGGCCGCGCTCCGCGTTGCCAGGGCCCCGATCAGCTCCTTGGTCCGCGATCCATCCGTGGTCAGGTCTGGGGGAACCCGCCCGTACACCTCCCGCGTGGAGAGTGGGAAGTTGGGGTAGACCAGCACGAGGGAGAGCGCGGGGGCGGCAGGCAGCGGCTTGAGGATCTCCCCCCGGCCCGTCGCCAGCGCCCGCCCTCCCGTGAGGAAAAACGGAACGTCCATCCCGACCCGTGTCGCCAACTCGACGAGCCGTCGACTCGGCCACCGGAGCCCCCAAAGGCGGTTCAGGCCCCAGAGCGTCGCTGCAGCATCGCTGGAACCGCCGCCCAACCCGGCCGCGATCGGGATCCGCTTCTCCAGCGCGATCTGCGCGCCTTTGGGGATCCCGGCAACGGCCTGGAGTAGTCGAGCGCTCCTGACCACGAGGTTCCCGTCATCCGTCGGGATCCCGGGGTCGTTGGTTTTCAGCGACAGCGCGTCGGCTTCCTCGATGACCAGCCTGTCGGAGAGGTCCACGGCCTGGAGCAAGGTTACGAGCTCGTGGTAGCCGTCCTGCCGCTTGCCCAACACCTCGAGCGCCAGATTGACCTTGGCCGAGGCCCTGAGCACGAGCCGACGGCGGCTACTCGGGTCTCGCCTCGGTGTTATTGACCTGGGCCTCGCCTCGTCGCTGGCGCAGGCGATGAAGCTACCTGCGCCGAAGCGCCTCGGCTCGAACTACCACGCCTGCGGCTCCTCCGAACTCCCTCGGCTCGAACTTCCTTCTCTCGGGCCTCGCCTCGTGAGTGTCGTCGCCTGTCGCTCCTCCGAACTCGCTCGAGCGCGGGCTTCGCCCGCGCAAAGCTTCCCGGGGGGAGGAGTCGGAAGGGGGGCGGAGCCCCCCTCCGAGATCATCACGCTATCACGCCGCGATCCGGCGTGTCAACGGAAGTCCTGGATTTCGGTGTCTTCTCGGAGGGTGAGCGTGAAGAGTTCGGCGGGGAGGCCGACTCCCAGCTCGGGCTCGCGGTAGCGGATGGACACGGCCACAGGGCGGTCCAGGGCGGTCAGGGTCAAGGCGGCCGGCGGTTCGACCGGCCCGCCGCCGTCGTAGCGGAGGCGGAGCGGGCCTCGCGTCCCGCTCCACTCGACCTGGCGCACGACGAGGGTCTCGGGGTCGAGCCAGATTCGCTGGACTCCCCGCGGCCCGGACAGCTCCAGGGAGGCTCCCAGCCCGTCCGCCGGCAGCAGCGTCCCGCTCTGCGGGTCCTTCATCGGGAGAACGTGCCCGGCCAGGATTCCGACGAGCTCATCGGGGTCGAAGGCGAAGCCCAGCCAGCGCTCGACCGCGCGCGCGGACGGCGGTCCCACCAGGGCGCGGTTCTCGGTGACCCGGTAGAGGGTGAAGGCGTCGGCGCTCGCGACCAGGACCACGAAGGGCTGCCCCCACGGCGAGAGCGCTTCGAGGCGGAGCGAGGCCGGCGACTTGAGGAGGAGGACGCCCGAGAGGCGCTGGGAGCGCTCGCCCCGGCGGACGGTCATCTCGACCCGAGTCCGGAGATCCTGAAACTGCCGCCACCGGCGGTCGAGACCGTCGAGGAGACGGTGGACCTCGGGTGCCAGGGGCTCTGGCGGAGGAAGGCTGGCGCAGCCAGCCAGGAGGAGGGCGAAGACCGCGGGAAGGCTACGGCTCCACCTTCGAGCGCTCACCCTTGACCTTCAGGTGCTTCTCGCGGGTCTCCTGGAGCTTCTTCTTCACCGAGCCGTTGTCGGGGTCGAGCTGGAGGGACTTCTCCCATGCGGCGATCGCATCCTCGATGGAGCCGTTCTTGATGTAGGCATCGCCCAGGTGGTCGTAGATGACCGGGTCGTCCTTCGCGCGTTCGACGGCGCGCTTGAGCTCCAGCAGCGCCTCGGGGTAGCGCCCCTGCTGGTAGTAGGCCCACCCCAGGCTGTCGATGAAGTAGCCGTTCTCGGGCTCCAGCTCCAGGGCCTTGCTGATGAGCTGGATCGCTTCTTCGAGATTGATCCCTTTCTCGGCGTACATGTAGCCGACGTAGTTGTAGGCTTCGGCGTGCTTCGGATCCAGCTCGATGACGAGGCGGAAGGCCCGGATCGCGTCGTCGAAGCGCTTCTGCTTCTCGAGGACGACGCCAACCTGGAAGTGGAGGTCCCGGTGCTTGCCGTCGATGGACAGGCCTTCCTCGAGAATGCTCATGGCCCGGTCGTAGTCCTGGGCCCGGTAGTAGGCGGTCCCCAGGTAGAGGAAGAGCTCGGCCCGGCGGGGCTCGAGGTTGACGGCCTCCTGCAGCACCTTGATCGCCTCGCCGTAACGCTTGGCCCGGCCGTGCAGGAAGCCGAGCTGGACGCGCGCGTCGATCGAGCGCGGGTCGGCGCGGAGGATGCGTTCGAGCTCGGCCTGGGCCTCGGCGTCCTTTCCGGCCTCCATGTAGGCGGAAGCGAGGAAGTAGCGCGCCCGGAGGTTGCCGGGCTCCAGCGCGACGACGCGGCGGAAGGCCTCGACGGCCCTGTCGTACCGCTTCTGCTCGTAGTGCACGGCCCCGAGCTTCATCCAGATGCGCGGGTCGCGCGGGAGGAGGCTGGCGAGCGACTCCATCTCGTGCTGCGCCTCGTTCAACTTCCCCATGCGGATCAGGAGGTCGCCGAGGCGCTCGACCAGCGCCGGGTTGTCCGGGTTGGCCTGGATGGCCTGGCGGTAGACGTTGAGCGCCTCGTCGACCCGGTGGCGCGTCTCGTACACGTAGGCGAGGGCGGTCCACGCGCTGTCGTAGTCGGGGTCCAAGTCGATCGCCTGCCTCAACCAGGTGATCGCCTCGTCCCACGCCTCGGTCTCCATGGCGAGCCGACCGAGGAGGAAGTGGCCCTGGGTGTGCGTCGGCTGGACCTGGATGAGCCGGAGGAGCACCTCCCGGGCCTTCCCGTATGCTTTGAGCTCCACGTGGAGGCGGGCCAGAGTCAGGTAGGGCTCGGCCGCCTTCGGGTTGAGGCCCAGGACGTTCTCGAGTTCGGCGGTCGCCTCGGCGTAGCGCTTCTGACCGCGGTAGAGCTCGGCCAGGGCGAGGTGACCGGCCGGGTCGTTGGGCGCGATCTCCACCGCTTTCCGGGCCGCGTCGAGCGCCTCGCCGTGGGCGCCCGTGCGCGAGAGCCAGAAGCCGAGCTGGATCCAGAGCCCCGGGGCGTTGGGGTCCCGCGCGAGCGCTTCCTTCAGCTCGGCGACGGCCTCCTTCAGGCGGCCGGCCTGCGCGTGGAGCTGGGCGCGCATGTAGTGGAAGTAGGCGTCGGCCGCCGGAGGGGGATCTGCCGGACGGACGGCTGTCTTCGGGGTGACAGCGCCGGGCTCCAGGCTGGCGCACCCGGCTGCGATCAAGACGGCGATGGCGAGGAGCCCGACGGCCCGCGTCATGACATGCCCGTCCGGGGTCGCCTGGTGGTGCAGGTCTTCTCGAGGAGCCGACGGGCGGAGATCTGCAGCTCCGGGTCGGCGATGAGCGTGACGGCGGCGTCGATCATCTGCAGCTCCTCGGCTGTGGGCCGCCCCGTCGCTCGCGGGCTCCGCCGCGGCGCTGCGGCGGGCTCGGGGGACAGGGCCCCGAGGGAGAGCTTGAGGGCGCGGACCGTGCGCGGTCCGTAGCGTTGGCGAAGGCGCTCCAGGAGGTCGGCCTCGCGCAGGGCCAGCTCCTGGAGCCACGGCGAGTTGTCCACGGTGAGCTCGAGCGTCCGGTTCCTCAACTCCCCCGGCTGGCATCGCCGCGAGACGTCAGGTCCCATCAGGTGCGGCCACTCGCGGCGGATCCGGGCCTCGAGGAGGCGCTCCGCGACGGTCGGGAACGCCACATCCAGAAAGGCGCCGACACGGGCGGGAGTCCGCGAACCGATCTCGGCCATGACACCTCCATCATACGCGAGCCCGCGCGCTCTGGCCAGTCGGCGCGCCGCGAGTTTCGTTGACTTCGATCTCACGCGCAATTATGCTTGATCTGCGCGTTGGCCGGGCGCATCCGCTTCCTCGAGCGGCGCGCTCGCCCGCGTCCACGGTCTCCGTGGAAGCGAGTTCGTATCCCATCCGCGAGTCCGGATCCGGAGGGCCTGTGGCACGACTCAAGCGTGGCGATGTCCTCTCGCTGACCATCGACGACCTCGCGTTCGGCGGCGAGGGGGTCGGGCGGGCGAACGGCTACGTGGTCTTCGTACGCGGCGGCATTCCGGGTGATCGCCTCCGCGTTCGTCTCGTCCAGGCGCGCTCACGGTTCGGCCGCGGCGTGATCGAAGCCATCGAGGCGCCGTCCCCCGACCGGGTCGAGGCACCGTGTCCCTACTTCGGTCGGTGCGGCGGCTGCCGCCTCCAGCACACGGCCTACCCTGCCCAGCTCGCCTTCAAGGCCAGGCAGGTCGTCGAGTGCCTGGCACGGATCGGAGGGCTCTCAGAGGTCCCCGTGCGTCCGATCATCGGGGCGCCGGAGGTCTTCGGTTACCGGAACAAGATGGAGTTCACGGTGGTGCGGGGCGGCGAGGGGCGGAGCGGGGAGCCCGTCGTCGGGCTCCACGAGGCCGATCGCTACGACGTGGTGCTCGACATCGAGCGCTGCCTGCTCCAGTCGGAGACGATGAACCTCCTCCTCGCCGAGGCGCGGCGCGCCTTTCGCGAGCGGGGACTCAGCGTGTACGAGCAGGAGTCCGGCGACGGGCTGCTCCGCTTCCTCATGCTCCGCGAGGGGAAGCGCACCGGCGAGGCGATGGTGAACGTCGTGACCTCGGCGCCCCAGTTCTCGGACCTGGTCCCCCTCGCCGACCAGATCCGCCGGCGCGTGCCGCAGACGGCCAGCGTGGTCCTCAACGTGAACCCCAAGAAGGCCAGCGTAGCCGTGGGGGTGGAGTCGCACCTCCTCGCCGGCCGGGAGCACATCACGGAGTCTCTCGGCGGGCTCACCTTTCAGATCTCCGCCAACTCGTTCTTTCAGACCAACACGGTCCAGGCCGAGCGGCTCTTCAGCCTCGTCGAGGAATCCACGGCCCTGACCGGGAGCGAGACGGTGGTCGATCTCTATTCGGGCACGGGCGCGATCAGCCTGCTCCTCGCGCGTCGGTGCCGTTGGGTGTACGGGATCGAGGTGGCGCCGGCGGCCGTGGACGACGCGGTGCGGAACGCCGAGCTCAACGGGATCGCGAACTGCACCTTCCTGGCGGGAGAGGTCCGCTACGTGCTGCCGGACCTGATCGGGCAGGGCGTCAGGGCGTCGGTCGTCGTGGCTGACCCGCCGCGGGCGGGCTTCCATCCGCGCGCGCTGCGCGCGCTCCTGACCCTCGGGCCGGCGCGCATCGTCTACATCTCCTGCAATCCCTCCACCATGGCGCGGGACCTCGGCGAGCTCTGCCGGGGCGGCTACCGGGCCGACTGGGTGCAGCCGATCGACATGTTCCCGCACACGCCCCACATCGAGGCGGTCGCCCGGCTGGAGCGCCAGGAGGCCGGCGGCGTCCGGGCCGGTGGGGGTTAGCCCTCGCGCACGCGAAAGACCTGGTCGTGGAGACGGACGCGCTCGCGCACTTTGAGCGCCACCTCGCTTCCGCGCTGGGCCTGGTCCACGCTCTGGTGCTCGACCTGAAGCGACTCGACGGCCTGGCCGAAGTCCGTGGTGTGCCCGCGGATGCGGATCTGGTCGCCCACCCGTAGGTCTCCGCCGGTCAGGTGGATCGCCGCGACGCCGATTCTGCTGTAGTAACCCGTGACGGTGCCGACTTTCTCTTCGGAGGCCATGGCGCGCCCCTCCTCTCGGGCCTCGCCTCGGGGCTCTCCTCGCCTGCGGCT
>JACQWB010000235.1 GCA_016209385.1 Candidatus Rokuibacteriota bacterium | reverse complement strand
GAACGCCTTCGACCACTTCAACATCGCGCTCCAGAAGCTCCTGGGCAAGGTCGAGACCGTCTCCGAGGGGTGGCCGAAGCTGGGCACTACCGAGTTCACCGCCCACATCACCAAGGCCATCGCGGCCAAGCCGGACCTCCCGTTCACCTCGCTCTGGGGCGGCGACTACGTCGCCTTCTACAAACAGAGCATGCGCTACGACCTGTTCAAGAAGATGAAGTACGCCACGACCCTGGCCTTCGGTGCCGCCCCCCACTCGATCGGCAAGGACCACCCGGAGGGGATCGTCGCCGGGGTCCACGCCAACTACCACTTCACCTACCCGCCGGGGGAACAAGTGGCTTCCCAACGTCCACTTCGTAAAGGGCTTCCACGACAAGTGGAAGGAGTATCCGAACTTCGAGGCCGAGGGGGCCTACACCGCGCTGTACCTCCTCAAGGCGGCTGTCGAGAAGGCCAACCGGCTGGTGGGCGGCTGGCCCGACGACGAGGCGATCATCGCCATGCTCGAGGGCCTGATGTGGCCATCGCCTGCGGGGTACATCTACATCCGGCCGGATAACCACCAGGGGTACAAGGACGCGATGACGGGATTCCTCCGGAACTCGCCGGACTACCCGTTCCCGGTTCTGGACCCCAAGCGCGTCATCACGGTGCCGATCCGGAGCATCACGGCGCCTCCGGGCTGGCCGAAGCCCGGTACGACCCACAACGACCCGACCGCGACGTACAACTGGATCAAGGAGACCTGGCCGACGGCGAGTGGCTAGCGTGCCGTTGTCTCGACCCGCCGGCGGTCGGCTCGGCCGGCTGCCGGCGGGTCCTCCCCTCCCGCCGACACCGTCCTCGTTGAGTGTCTCTGGCCCATGGACATCCTAGCCGCCCAGATCCTCAACTCCCTCTTCTACGCGTCGATCCTCTTCCTGATCGCCTCGGGGCTCACCCTCGTCTACGGGGTCATGCGGATCGTCAACCTCGCCCACGGGAACCTCTACGCCCTGGGAGCGTACGTGACGGGGTGGGTCATGGGCCTCCTCGTCGGCCCGATGTCCGGACCGCCCCTGTTCCTCCTCCTGCTGAGCGGCGCGATCGCGGTGGCGGCCGTCGGGGCGATCCTCGAGCCCACCCTGCTCCGGCCGCTCTACAGGCGCGCCGAGGAGTATCAGCTCCTGATCACCTTCGGACTCCTGCTGATCCTGGAGGACGCCATGCACCTGCTCTGGGGCCCCCACCCGCTCACGTCGGGCGCGCTCCCGGACCTCCTGGGCAGCTCGACGATCTTCGGCGCCGTCTACCCGAACTACAACATCCTGGTCATCGCCATCGGGTTCACGGCCGCGCTCGCCCTCTGGGCCGTCGTGTACCGGACGAAGTTCGGGGTCATCCTCCGGGCAACCTCGCAGGACATGCGCATGGCTTCCGCCCTCGGAGTAAACGTCAAGCGCGTTTACGTTCAGGCCTTCACCATCGGCTGCTTCATGGCGGGCCTCGGCGGGGCGGTTATCATGCCCATCTCCGGGGCCGTCCTGGGGATGGGGATCGAGGCCCTCGTCCTGGCCTTCGTCGTCGTCGTGGTGGGCGGCCTCGGGAGCCTGGAGGGGGCGCTCGTCGGCGCGATCATCGTCGGGGTCGTGCGCACGCTGGGGATCATGTACTTCGCGGAGATCGAGCTCGCGGTCCTCTACCTCATCGCGGCCATCGTGCTCCTCGTCCGGCCCGCCGGGCTCTTCGGCCGGGCATGAGGGTCCCCCGGATCTCCTTGGGGCGAGTGCGATGAAACCGATCGCCGCGTACGTCGTCCCCATCGCCGCCATGCTCGTCGTCCTGCCGTACGTCATCCCTCCGTACCAGACGATCCTGCTTTCCTACGGCCTGATCTTCGCCATCGCCGCCCTCGGCTTCAACCTGCTCCTGGGGTACACGGGCCTCCTCTCGTTCGGGCATTCCGCCTACTTCGGCGTCGGGGCGTACGCCGCGGCGTTCCTCGTCAAGTACGCGCACGTCAGCTCCATGGAGATCTTCCTGCTCGGGGGAATCCTCGCCTCGGCGCTGGTCAGCGCCGTGTTCGGGTTCATCTGCGTCCGCTACACCCGGATCTTCTTCGCGATCCTGGCCCTTGCCCTCTCGCAGGTCCTCTGGAGCCTCGCCCTCAAGCTCTTCTGGGTCACCGGGGGAACCGATGGGCTCCGGGTTCCGACGCCCACGCTGCTCGGGGGGATGGTCAGCGAGCTGGTCGGCCCGGCGCAGGCGAAGCTCGATTTTCTGTCGCATCGCTACTACTACTACATCCTCGCGGTCTTCTTCGTTTGCGTCGCGATCATGTGGGTGATCGTGAACTCGCCCTTCGGGAAAGCCCTCCAGGCCATCCGGGACAACGAGACGCGGGCCGAATTCGTCGGGGTGCAGGTCCGCAAGTACCGGTGGGTCGCCTTCCTCGTGTCGGGGGTCTTCACGGGCGTCGCCGGGACCCTCTGGGTGCCGCTCAACGGGCTCACGACCCCGGACATCCTCTACTGGACCTTCTCGGGCGAGATCGTCTTCTTCACCGTCCTCGGGGGGTTCCGGACCTTCGCCGGCCCCATCCTGGGGGCGGTGGTGTTCAACTACCTCAAGGCTTACGTCGTCGGGGCCACCGTGTACTGGCAGCTCACCCTGGGCGTCATATTGGTGGTCCTCGTGCTGGCCCTGCCGACCGGGATCGCGGGGACGGCGAGAGCACTCTGGCTGAGGCTCGGGAGGGCGGCCGCGTGAAGATCCTGGAGACCAAGCAGCTCAAGAAGTACTTCGGCGAGACCCACGCTGTCGATCAGGTAGACTTCACCGTGACGCAGGGCGAGGTCCTGGCCCTGATCGGCGCCAACGGCGCTGGCAAGACGACCCTCGTCAATGTCATCAGCGGGCTCCTCCCGCCCGATGGCGGCCGGATCTTCTTCCAGGGGGCCGACGTCACCCACCAGTCGATCCATGAGCGGATCGAGGCCGGGATCGCCCGAAGCTTTCAGCTGGTCAACCTGTTCGACCAGCTCACGTGCCTGGACAACGTCGCGCTCTCCATCTTCTCCCGCGAGGGCAAGACCCGGCGGCTCATGGCGCTCGCGGAGCGGGATGGCGCCGTGCGCGACGAGGCAATGGCGGTGCTCCAGGAGTTCGGGCTCGCGCCGAAGGCAGGCATGGTCGCGGCTGGGCTCGCCCAGGGGGAGCGGAAACTCCTGGATGTCGCGGTGGCGTACGCCCTCAGGCCGCGACTCCTGTTCCTCGACGAGCCGACAAGCGGGGTCAGCACCCGCGACAAGGCTCCGATCATGGACATCATCACGTCGATCGTGCGATCGGGGAAGATCACGGCCGCCATCATCGAGCACGACATGGACGTCGTCTTCACGTACTCCGACCGGGTCGTGGTCATGCACGAAGGCAAGATCCTGGCCGACGGGCCGCCGGACAAGATCCGGCAGGACGAGCAGGTGACGACCATCCTGCTCGGCACCGCCGGGCCGTGAGCCTTCGGGGGACCCCCCATGCTCCAGCTTGAACAGGTCCACACCTACCGCGCGGCCGCCCACATCCTCCAGGGGATCTCACTGGCGGTGAACTTCGGCGAGGTCGTCTGTCTGGTCGGCCGCAACGGCGCGGGGAAGACCACCACCATCGAGAGCATCATGGGCCTCCTGCCCGTCTGGTCGGGGAGGATCACCTACCAGGGGCAGGACATCACTCGGCTGCCCCCGTACGAGCGGGCGCGCCTCGGCATCGGCTACGCCCCGGAGGATGCGGGGATCTTTCCGGATCTGACGGTCGAGGAGAACTTCCAGATCAGCCAGTGGTTGGCCGGGAGCGTCCGCAGGCCCGGGACGTCCTCGTCCGACGCCGAGATCCGCGAGCGAATCTTGGCGATCTTCCCCGAGGTCCGGGCGGTCACGCAGCGGCTCGGCCTGAATCTCTCCGGGGGGCAGAAGAAGATGGTCTCCATCGCGCGGGCCATGAGCCTCTCGCCGTCGATCCTGCTGCTGGACGAGCCGTTCGAGGGGCTGGCCCCCGTGGTGGTGAACCGGTTCATCGAGGCGGTGAAGGCGATCAAGGCCATGGGGATCCCGTTGTTCATCGCCGAGTCCAACCTCAGGACGGCCACCCGCATCGCCGACCGCCTCTACGCCATCGACCGGGGTGAGCTCATCTTCGAGGGGGACCCGCGGAGCGCCCTCGAGAACGCGGAGGTCATGAAGACGCTCCGCGGGTAAACTTGCAGAAGTCGAGCGCTGCGCCGGCAGGCCGTCACGGCCGTAGCCCCGCAAATCCCTCATCCCGACGATTCGCCTCACCGGCTCCCCGCCCTTCGAAGGCGCCTTGCTCTGTCGAGGAGGTGGGAGGCGCTGCCGGCCAGGCCCGCCGGGAAGGCGAAGACGACCGCGATGAGCAGGAGACCGAGCACCACTTCGCGGTGCTCGGTCCACCGCAGGGCGATGTCGTGGAGGGTCACGAAGGCGAACGCCCCGACGACGGGGCCGGCGAAGTGGCGGGTCCCCCCGAGCACGGTCGCCAGGACCAGCCGAGCCGAGAAGAGCCAGTTGAGCTGTTCGGGCGTGATCTGCCGGTCGAGCTGGCCCCAGAGGCCGCCGGCGAGACCCACGAAGACCCCCGAGATAATGAACGCGTACCACCGATACCGGCGGAGGGGGAGACCGACCAGTGCGGCCCGAGTCTCATTGTCCCGGATCGCCCGCAGGGCCATCCCGAACGGCGAGCGGCTGATCCGCCATAACGTCCACGTGGAGAGGAGGAACGCGGCCAGGATCACGTAATAGAGGGCGGGGATGAACTCGTCGGGGGAGAAGTCGATGCCGACGATGGTGAGGCGGGGGAGGTAAAGCCCGCCTTCGTACAGGAAGTAGAGCCCTTTCCCGAGGCTGCCGAACGGCCGAAAGGCCGCGCCGGTGATGAACAGGGCGTGGACCATCTGGGTGAAGGCCAGGGTCAGGATGGTGAACTGAATCCTCACGGCCCTGACGCAGAGGAACCCCAGGACTGCCGCGAGGGCGGCGGAGCCGACGACGCCAGCGAGAAGGAACGCCTCGAGCGAGCCGACAGGACCGAAGTAGTAGAGGAAGCCCCCGGTGTAGGCCGCGGCGCCGAAGTAGGCGGCGTGTCCGAGGGAGAGGAGCCCGGTGGTCCCGAACAGGAGGTTCAGGCCGAGGCAGGCGATGGCGTACAGCAGGGCGTAGCAGAGCTCGATCAGGTACCAGGGCGGTAGCAGGAGGGGCATGAGGAGCAGGGCCACCCCGGCCGGCGCGAGAGCCACCATCTACGCGGCGAGCTGAGCGTTCGTCTTGCCGACTGGGTATCCACGCCGAGCCCGGATCGCGCGCGAGATCTCGTCGTTCACATGAATAAGCCGCCGTTGATCGAGAGCTCGGCCCCCGTGATGTAGTCCCCGTCCGCCGAACAGAGGTAGACGACCGCGCGGGCCACCTCTTCCGCCCGCCCGAAGCGCTTCAGCGGGATCTGGTCCAGCAGCCGGGTTCTCACGCGTTCCGGAATCGCTTGCACCAGCTCGGTCTCGACGAACCCGGGAGCCACCGCGTTTACCGTGATGCCCTTGCCTGCCAGCTCCTTGGCCAGTGACTTGGTGAACGCGGCCACCCCCGCCTTCGAGGCCGCGTAGTTGGCCTGCCCGAAGTTCCCGATCTGGCCGATCACCGAGGTGATGTTGACGACCCGCCCGTAGCTCTGCTTGACCATCTGGTCGATGAAGACCCTGGTGCAGTTGTAGACGCCGTCCAGGTTGATGGCCAGCACCTTCCGCCAGGAGGCGTGGTCCATCTTGACGAACGTCTTGTCCGAGGTGACGCCGGCGTTGTTCACCAGGATGTCCAGGTGGCCGAACTCCTTCAGCACCTCGTGCGCCATGCGGAAGGTATCCGGGTAATCCCCGACGTCGGCCTGGGCCAGGATCGCCCGGCGGCCGAGCTTGTGGATCTGCTCGGCCACCTCCCGGGCCGCGGCCTCGCTGGAGATGTAGTTGACCGCCACGTCCGCGCCCTCTTCCGCCAGCGCCAGGGCGATCGCCCGCCCGATCCCGCGTGAGCCTCCCGTCACCAGTGCCGTGCGCCCGCTGAGCTTCATGGTCGGACCCTCCTTGCCGCGTCCGAAGTATAGTAGCTTGTTGGGGATGACGCGGAGTGTTAGACTGACGCGGGGACGCATGGCCTACGTCATCAAGCGCTACTCGAACCGCAAGCTCTACGATATCCAGGAGAGCCGGTACGTCACGCTCGAGGAGCTGGAGGAGCTGATCCGCGCCGGGAAGGAGATCTCGGTGGTAGACGCCGCGACCGGCGAGGACCTCACCTCGGTGACCCTGGCGCAGATCATCCTCGACAGCGAGCGCAACCGGCGGGCGACGCTCCCGACGGCCTTCCTCCACCAGCTCATCAAGCACGGCGAGGCCTGGCAGGACTTCGTCCAGAAGTCGCTCCGCTCGAGCCTCGAGGGGATCATCACGAGCCAGCGCGCGGCGGACCGGATCTTCAGGGAGTGGGCGGCGCGGTCCGGGCTCGTCCCGCCGCCCGAGCGGACGGGTCGGGGGGAGAAGGGGCGCGAGGTGGCGCCCGGGGTCGAGAACCTCAAGGAAGAGGTCGCGGCGCTGAAAGAGAAACTCCGGGCCGTCGAGGAGAAGCTCGGACGGAAAAAGGGGCGGTGACCCCCGGGGGTCGGCGGCCCTCCGGCCCCCGGGGTGAAGTCGGAGGGGGCCTCGACGGCCCCCTCCTAGGCCTCCCCCAGGAATCGGTTGCGCGGGCGAAGCCCGCGCTCGAAGGGCATTACTCCGACAGGCTGGTAGCTAGACCTAGTTGTCGGACGGCGTGTAGATCGCCTTGAGCTGGGTCGCCAGGCCGGCGAAGGTCTGCTGGATCTCCCGGGCCGCTTGCTCGGCCGTGGCCTGGAGCCGCTCGGCGGAGCGGGTGAGGGCCAGGGCGTTGCCCTCGACGAGCTTGAAGGCCTTCTGGGTGCCCTCGATCCCGTCGAGCACGGTCTTCTGGTACCAGACGAAGGGGTGCTTCTGCCATTCGCCAAGCTCGCTCTGCCGGGTCAGCCAGTAGCTCTGCCCCTGCTTCGCGGCCTCCACCGCCGAGGACTGCAGCTCGGCGTAGAGCCGGACCCCCTCCTTGACCGTGCTGCCGGTAAGGTCGGCCAGCTCGCGGAGGATCTTCTGGTTGGCGTCGGTCCAGAGGCTGAGCGCCTCGACGGCGGTGCCGGTGACCGCGCCGAAGAGTTCCTGGGGCTGCTTCGTCGTCTTCATGTCGCTTGGGCCTCCTTTCATGATCTGCGGTCAGCATAACGCGTCGCGTTATCCATGTCAAGATATATTTTGCGCGGCGCGTTATCGGACCCGTGGTATCGTTTCGGAGCCAGCGGTAAGTCCCCGTGAAACAAGGGCAAAGGAGGCCAGCCATGGGCGAGCCGGTGATCCTGGCGGCGGTCCGGACCGCGGTCGGGTCCGAGAACAAGGGCCTCAAGACTGTCACGCCGGGGGACCTCGGCGCCGTCGTCATCCAGGAAGCCATCAAGCGGGCGGGCGTGGCGCCCGGTGAACTCGACGACGTGATCTTCGGGAACGTCCTGGCTGGTGGCGGCAACACGGCGCGGCTGTCGCTCCTCCTGGCCGGGCTCCCGGTCGAGGTCCCCGGGATGACCATCGATCGCCAGTGCTCGTCGTCCCTCCAGTGCATCGCCCTGGCCGCCAACGCCATCCGCGCGGGGGACGGCGAGGTGTTCGTGGCAGGCGGCACCGAGTCCATGACCCGGCGGGTCTGGCTCATGGAGAACAACACGATCGACGGGTTCAGCCGGGTCCCGCCAAAGTTCGCGCGCGCCCAGCTCGCGCCCGCCGACATCGACCCCTCCATGGGCATCACCGCCGAGAACGTGGCCGAGCAGTTCAGGATCGCCCGGGAGGACCAGGACGCCTTCGCCCTGGAGAGCCAGCGGCGCGCGATCGCGGCCATCGACGCCGGGAGGTTCAAGGACGAGATCGTCCCCGTGATCATCCCCCAGAGGAAGGGCGACCCCGTGGTCTTCGAGGCGGACGAGCACCCGCGGCGCGACACCTCCCTCGAGAAGCTCGCCAAGCTCCCGCCGGTCTTCAAGCCGAACGGCACGGTCACCGCGGGCAACTCCTCCGGGATCGGCGACGGCGCCTCGGCCTGCGTCGTGATGGATGCGAAGCGCGCGGCGCGGATGGGGCTCAGCCCGCTCGCGCGGGTTGTGGCGACGGCGGCCGCGGGGGTGCATCCGACCACCATGGGGATCGGGCCCATCCCTGCGGTCCGGAAGGTGCTGAAGAAGGCCGGACTCACCCTCGACCAGATCGATCTGATCGAGCTGAACGAGGCCTTCGCCTCCCAGTCGCTCGCGGTGATCCGCGAGCTGGGCCTGGACCGGGCCAGGGTCAACGTCAACGGCGGAGCCATCGCCCTGGCCCACCCGATCGCGGCGACCGGGGCCAAGCTCGTGGCGACCCTCCTGTACGAGATGCGCCGCCGCCAGGCCCGCTACGGGCTGGTGACGATGTGCGTCGGCGGCGGCCAGGGGCTCGCCACGATCTTCGAGCGGATCTGATGCTGAGGCCGGTGGACGGCCGCAAGCAGGTGCGTTTGGCGGCCGGGCTCGCGAGGAGCCCGGCGGGGAAGATCCTGGGCAAGGAGCTCCGCAAGCTGCTCTGACGGAGTCGGGAGGAACACGCCATGGCTGACGACACCCTGGCACGCATGTTCTGGAGCCGCGTCGAAAAGAGGCGGGACCGGCCCGCCCAGATGTTCAAGCGGGACGGCCAGTGGCAGACGCTGACCTGGACCCAGCTCGGCGAGGCCGTCCGAGAGCTCGCGCTGGGTCTCCTCGCGCTCGGGCGAGCGAAGGGCGAGGCCGTCGCGCTCCTCTCGACCAGCCGGGCCGAATGGGTGCAGGCTGATCTGGCCATCTTGTCCGCGGGCTGCGTCACGGTGCCCATCTACCCCACCTACACGCCGGAGCAGATCGCCTACATCGTGAACGACTCCGAGGCCCGCACCCTGATCGTCGAGGATCCCGCCCAGCTCGCCAAGGCCCTGGAGGTCCGGGGCAAGATGGACAGGCTGGACCAGATCGTCGTGATCCAGGGCTACGAGGGGCAGGAGCCTTCGGTTCTGCCGTGGGAGAAGCTCCGCCAGCTCGGCCGGGAGAATGCCGAGCGGCTCAAAGGGTTCCTGGCCGATCGCGTCGCGTCCACACGCTCGGAGGATACGGCGACCATCGTCTACACCTCCGGGACCACGGGGCCGCCGAAAGGCGTGGTCCAGACCCACGGCAACCACATGGCCATGATGCGGGCCATTGCCGAGACCGGGACGATCACCGCCGAGGACATGGATCTCCTCTTCCTCCCCCTGGCCCACTCCTACGCCCGCTGCGAGGAGTACTTCACCATCTATCACGGTTGCACGACGGCCTTCGCCGAGAACCTGGACAAGGTCGGGGAAAACCTCCGGGAGGTCCGCCCGACCTTCCTCTGCAGCGTCCCCCGGGTGTTCGAGAAGGTGTACGCCAAGATCCTGGCGGGCGTGGAGGCGGGCTCCCCGGTCAAGAAGAAGATCTTCTACTCGGCGCTCGGGGTCGGACGGCAGGTGAGCCAGCTCCGGCAGGCTGGGAAGCCGATTCCGGGAGGGCTCGCGTTCAAGCACCGCATCGCTCACAAGCTGGTGTTTCACAAGCTTCACGTGGCGCTCGGCGGGCGCCTCCGCTTCGCGGTCTCGGGCGGGGCACCGCTGTCGAAGGAGATCGCCGAGTTCTTCCACGCCGCCGGGATCCTGATCCTGGAGGGGTATGGTCTCACCGAGACCTGTCCGTCGATCAGTGTGAACCGGCCGGAGCGCTACAAATTCGGTAGCGTGGGGATCCCGTACCCGGGGGTGGAGCTAAAGATCGCCGCGGACGGGGAGATTCTGGTCCGCGGTCCGAACATCGCCAAGGGATACTTCAAGAAGCCCGACGCGACCGCTGAGGTCTTCGAGCCCGACGGCTGGTTCCACACCGGGGACATCGGCGAGATCGACGCCGACGGCTTCCTCAAGATCACCGACCGGAAGAAGGACCTGATCGTGACGGCCGGGGGGATCAACATCGCGCCCCAGAACATCGAGAACCTCCTGAAGGGGGATCCGTTCGTCAGCCAGGCGATGGTCTACGGCGACCGGCGGCCGTACCCGGTGGCCCTGATCACCGTGAACCCGGAGGAGGTGGCGAAGTTCGCCAAGGAGCAGGGGATCCTCGTGACCGACTACGCCCAGCTCACCAGGCACCCGAAGGTGATCGAACGGGTCGGTCGCACCGTGGAGGAGAAGAACGCCGAGCTCCAGTCCTACGCCAAGATCAAGAAATTCGCGGTCCTGCCCCTGGACTTCAGCCAGGACGGCGGCGAGCTGACGCCGACCCTCAAAGTGAAGCGGAAGGTGGTCGCGGACAAGTACCGGGATGTCCTCGACTCGCTGTATCGCTAAGCGTCGCTTTTATTGGACGTGCTCGAATCACTGAGACTTGACGGGCGAGTTGCCATCGTGACCGGGGCGAGCCGCGGCCTCGGTCGCATCATGGCGCTGGCGCTCGCGGAGGCGGGCGCCGACGTGGCGCTGGCGGCGCGCTCCAAGCCCGACCTGGAGGAGACCGCGCGTCAGGTTGAAGGGCTCGGACGGCGGGCCCTCGTGGTCCCGACCGACGTCGCGCTCCTAAGCGCCGTGGAAGCGCTGGTCGGCCAGACCGTCCAGAGCCTCGGACGCCTCGACATCATGATCAACAACTCGGGCGTGGCCCACGTGGCGCCGCTGGCCGCCATGGACCCCGCCGAGTGGCAGCGGATCATCGAGACCAACCTGACGGGAGTCTTCAACGGCTGCCGTGCCGCGGCCCCCCACCTCATCGCTCAGAAGTCGGGGAAGGTGATCAACGTCGCCTCCGTCCTCGCCCAGGTGGGCCTCCCCGGCTACACGGCCTACGCCGCGTCGAAAGGCGGCGTCATCTCACTGACGAAGGCGCTGGCCGTCGAGTGGGCCCGCTACGACATCCAGGTCAACGCGTTGGCGCCGGGCTGGTTCGTCACCCCGATGAACGAGGGCGCCTTCGCGAACCCGCAGACCCGGGAGCGGCTCCTGCGCGATGTCCCGATGCGCCGGACGGGCCGGCTTGAGGAGATCGGCCCGCTCACGGTCTATCTCGCCTCCCCGGCCTCCGACTACATGACGGGCCAGACGATCGTCCTCGACGGCGGGCACTCCGCCGCGTGAGCAGATAGGGGTAAACGGCTTGACCCAGACTCGCGTCGCTGGAACAGGCGGAGGCAAAAGCGCAGGCGCCGAAGTGAGGCGACACCGGTCGATCACCGGTCGCGATCGATCCCGCTTCCTGCTCGACCGCGGAGAGGAGGAGCTACATGAAGCAGCTTGTCTTCGCGTTGCAGTTCAAGGGTACGGCGCGCCCGGTGCCGGGAGCCGAGGATAAGCTCCGGGCGAAGACCAGGGCGAGCAGCCAGGTTCTGCGCACGACCCTCAGCGCCAAGAGCGTGCAGGGCAAGCTTCAATCTGGCCGGGGTACGACTGCTGCTTTTGAGTCCGAGGTCCAGGTGACCGGCGAGGGCACCTTTCTGGAGTCCGGAACCATCAGCTACGGCAGAGCCGGCAAGGTAACCTTCAAGACAGTAGGGCATGGCGTCATCGGCCCGAGCGGCATCGAGGGCTTGCAGCGGGGTGCGGTGATCTGGGAGGTGACCGCGGGGACCGGGCAATTCGCGGGTGCCACCGGACTCCTCACCTCTAACTTCACGGTTGGCCCGAAGGGAGAGGTGGTGGACAACCACTACGTCCGTCTCTTCCTGCCTTCCTGACAGGCGGTGCTCATGAAGTGCCCCTGGTGCCGAGGAGGGAATGAGTATCGTTGTTCCCGGCGAAGGCCGGACGTGAAGAGGCGGAGGAGAAGAACGGGATGGGCGGCCAGTTCTGGTTAGAGCAGGCGGCGCACCCCAAGACGTTTCATGGCTGAGGCCACGGGCCCGCTGGCGCCGTACCGCGTCCTCGACCTCACGGACCAGTGGGGCTCGCTCTGCGGCAAGATCCTCGCTGATCTGGGGGCCGATGTCGTCAAGGTCGAGCCCCCCGAGGGGAGCCCGGCGCGCCGTGTCGGGCCCTTCGCCGAGGGCGTCACGGACCCGGAGGGAAGCCTCCACTGGTGGGCCTACGCCGCCAACTGCCGGAGTCTCGTCCTCGACCTGACCGGCGCCGACGGCCGGGCGCGGCTCCTCGACCTCGTTCGCGGCGCCGACTTTCTCCTCGAGTCGTTCCCGGCGGGCCATCTCGATCGCCTTGACCTGGGCTGGGCAACGCTTCACCGCGAGAACTCCAGCCTGGTCCTCACGTCCATCACGCCCTTCGGGCAGGACGGGCCCTACCGCGACTTCCTGGCGTCGGACCTGGTCGTCCAGGCCATGGGCGGGATGATGCACCAGCTCGGTGACCGCGATCGCGCGCCGGTGAGGCTCGGCGGATCACAGGCCACACGCCAGGCGGCGGGCCAGGCTGCGGTCGGGACGCTGGTCGCCCACTTCTGGCGCGAGCGGACGGGAGAGGGGCTCTGGGTCGAGACCTCGGCCCAGGTCGCGATGATGTGGACCATGATGAGCGAGACCGGATTCCCGGTCCTCCACGGCGTCCAGCCGTTCAGGGACGGGGCGGCCACGCGCTACGCCGGTCTCCGCCGCCGGATGATCTTTCGCTGCCGCGACGGGTTCGTGGTCCTGATCGCGGCGGGGGGCGCGGTGGGCGCGGGGATGATGGAGGCCTTGACCGCCTGGATGGCGGAAGAGGGCATGGCGCCAGAGTTCATGCGCGGGCGCGATTGGAAGAGCTGGGACGCGAGCTACCTCCTGGCGGCCGGGGAGCGAGGCCAGGCCGAGATCGACCTGGTGACCGAGGCCGTGACGGCCTTCGTCGCGCGGAAGGCGAAGGCGGAGCTGTACGGAGAGGCCGTTGCGCGCGGGATCCTTCTGGCGCCGGTGGCCCAGACGGCTGACCTGCTGGACAATCCCCAGCTCGCTGCCCGTGGGTTCTTCCGCCGCCTGTTTGAGCCGCGCCTGGGTCGCGAGGTCGTCCATCCCGGGCCGTCCGCGTGCTTCTCGGCGACGCCGATCCGCCTCCGCGGCGCGGCGCCGCGCCTCGGCGAGCACACCCGCGAGGTTCTCGAGGAATGGAAGAGTGAGCGGCCGCAGACCGGCGTCCGCCAGGATCGCGGGGTGCCGTTCGAGGGTGTCCGCGTCGTTGACTTCTCCTGGCTCGCCGCGACTCCGATCACCGGTCGGGTGCTGGCGGAGTTCGGCGCCGACGTGATCCGCGTCGAGTCCTCACTCCGGATCGATCCGGGCCGGACGCTCCCGCCGTGGCCCGACGGGAAGTACGGCCCGGATCGGAGCCAGCTCTTCGCCAACTACAACGCGGGCAAGCTCTCGGTGGCGCTCAACCTAAGCCACCCGCAAGCCCGCGAGCTGGCCCGCCAGCTCATCGTGCGCGCCGACGTCGTCATCGAGTCCTTCACCCCCGGCACCATGGCGCGGTGGGGCCTCGACTACGAGGCGCTGAGGGTGACGAGGCCCGACCTCATCTACCTCTCCTCGTGCCAGCAGGGGCAGACCGGACCGCACTCCCGCTATGCCGGCTACGGCTCGCTCTCGGCTGCGCTCGCTGGCTTCAACGCCGTGACGGGCTGGCCCGACCGCGATCCCCCGACGATCTACGGCGCCTACACCGACTTCGTGGCCCCCCACTTCGCCTCTGCCGCGCTCCTCGCCGCGCTCGACCACCGGCAGCGGACCGGGCAGGGCCAGCACATCGACCTCGCCCAGCTCGAGGCGGCGCTCCACTTCCTGGCCCCCGAGATCCTCGACTACACCGTGAACGGTCGTATCGCCGGCCGCCGGGGGAACGCTGACGATCAGGCTGCGCCCCACAACGCCTATCCGTGCGCCGGCGACGACCGCTGGTGCGCGATCGCGTGCCAGACCGAGGCCCAGTGGCAGGCGCTCCGCCGCGTCCTGGGCGAGCCCGACTGGTGCCGTCGCCCCGAGTTCGCCACGCTCGCATCGCGCCAGCACCATGCGGCGGAGCTGGATCGGCTGATCGGTGACTGGACGGCCAGGCAGGAACCCGGCGCTCTGATGGATCGACTCCAGCGCGCGGGAGTGCCCGCAGGCGTGATCCAGTCCTGCGCCGACCTCCATCAGGACCCTCAGCTCACAGCGCGCGAGGCGTTCGTCTGGCTCGAGCATCCGGAGGTGGGGCGCTCGCCGTACGAGGCCTGGGCGTTCCGCTTCGTGGGCAAGCCCGGAGCCCTTCGCCGGGCCCCGTGCCTCGGCGAGCATACGGAGGAGGTGCTCACCGGGCTCCTCGGCATGCCCGCCGCGGAGGTCGAACGCTTGAAGGCGGAGGGAGCCCTCCGGTAGGATTCCGGGCATGAAAGCCGCCGTCCTCTACGGCCCGCGCGACCTGAGAGTCGAGCCCGCGCCTGATCCCGCGCCGGGCGCCGGTGAGGCGCTGGTCCGGGTTCGGGCCGCGGGTCTGTGCGGGACCGACTACCGGATCTGGTCGGGCGACCGGGTGGTCCGCTACCCGCTGATCATGGGCCACGAGTTCGTCGGCGAGGTCGCAGCCGTCGGCGAGAGCGTCACGCACGTGCGGCGGGGCGACCGCGTGGCAGTGGAGCCCAACTACTCGTGCGGGACCTGCCCGCTCTGCCTGGAGGGGAACCGGAACCTCTGCGCCCAACGCACCGCGGTGGGGATTGACGTCTCGGGAGGCTTTGCGCAGCTCGCCCGGGTGCCGGCACGCTGCTGCTGGCCCGCGCCGTCGGGCCTGAGCCCTGAGCAGCTCCTCCTCACCGAGCCGCTCGCAGTGGTGGTCCGCGCCGTGACGCGAGGCGAGGTGAAGCCGGATATGACGGCCGCGGTGCTCGGCGTCGGCACCCTCGGGCTCCTGGCGCTCCAGGTGCTCCGCGCGCGCGGAGCGCGAGTGCTTGCCGTCGGACGCACCGAGCGCCGGCTGACGCTCGCGCGCCAGCTCGGTGCCGAGGCCGTCCACGCGCTCGCGAGCGGTCCGGGGAGCGAGGCCGCGCGCGCGTTCTGCAACCGCGAAGGCGTGGATGTGGTGGTGGAGACGGCGGGCACTCCGGAAGCCGTGTCAGAGGCGATCGAGCTGGTGCGCCCGGGCGGCCGCGTGGTCTTGACCGGTCTCCCGCACGAGCCGTCGCGGGTCAACTTCTTCTCCGTCGTCCGCCGTGAGCTCACGCTGATCGGGTCCATGATCTACCAGGACGAGTTTCCCGAGGCGATGCGCCTGCTCAGGGACGGCGTCGTCATCCCAGGCCCGCTCGTGACGCACCGCTTCCCCCTGGACGCTGTCCAGGAGGCTTTCGCCGCCCACCGGCAGCCGGACTCCATCAAGGTCGCGGTCATCCCGTAGCGCCCCCTCCGAGTGGTATGCCCTACGCCGCGCTCAACGGGATCCGGATCCACTACGAGACCTACGGCCAGGGCGACCCTGTGCTGCTCATCAACGGGCTCTCCGCGCCAGCGGCGAACTTCCTCTACCAGGTCCGCGACCTCTCGCCCCACTACCAGATCATCACCGTCGACAACCGCGGGGTCGGGGAGACCGGGGTGGCGGAGGGAGATGTTTACCCGACGGCCCGGCTGGCCGATGACGCGGCCGGCCTCCTGCGTCATCTCGGAATCCCTCGGGCGCATGTGCTCGGCACATCCATGGGCGGGACCATCGCGCAGGAGCTGGCGCTCCGCCAACCGGAGCTCGTTCGGAGCCTGGTGCTCGCGTGCACGTGGGTCAGGGGGGACGGTCGGTTCCTCCACACGCTCCGCTCCTGGGTCGCTCTCTGCCGGAAGGTGAGCGTGGAGGAGCGGTTCAGGGAAGTGCTCTACCCGTGGGTGTACACGCCCGCCTTCCTCGAGCTCCCGGGCGCGGTGGAGGAGGCTCTCAAACGCGCGCTCGCGTACCCGTACCAGACGGCGCCCGAGGGGATCGAGCGCCAGGCCGCCGGGCTCTTCGCGTGGAACGGGACCCGCGTGAAGGACCTCAAGAAGATCAGGGTCCCGACCCTGGTGCTCGTCGGGCGCGACGATATCCTCACCCCGCCAGCCTTCTCCCGTGATCTGGCGCGGCTCATCCCCAAGGCGCGGCTCAAGGTCATCCCCGGCGCCCACGCCTTCTTCATCGAGGAGGCGACTGCCTTCAACCGCGCGGTCCTGGGCTTCCTGAGAACATGCTGACCAAGGTGCTGGCCATCGAGTGGGCGGCCCAGGGCGTCAGGGTCAACGCGATCGCGCCGGGCTACGTCAGGACCGAGATGGTCGGCGCCCTCGTCGAGCGGAAGATCCTCGACGAGGCCGTCCTCGCGCGACGCACGCCCATGGGCCGGCTGGGGACGCCGGAGGAGGTGGCCGAGGCTGCGGTGTACCTGGGCTCTGACGCCGCCTCATACATCACGGGCACGGTGCTTACCGTGGACGGAGGCTGGCTGGCCTACGGCTACGTGTGAGCGCCCAGACGGCGGTCAATCGACGACGGCGATCGCCTCCACCTCGACCATGAAGTCCGGATGGGCGAGCTTCCGAACTTCGATGGTGGTGCTGGCCGGAAGCGCGGCGAAGTACTGCATCCGCACGTCCACGTGCTTGAAAAACTCCTCGATATTGGTCACGTACGTGGTGATCTTCACGATGTCGCCCAGCGTGGCGCCCGCGGCCTCGAGCGCCGCCTTGATGTTCTCGCCCACCTGCCGGAGCTGGGCCCGCATGTCGCCCTTGCCCACGGCGTTGCCGTGGCGATCGCGGGGAACCTGGCCCGAGACAAAGATCGTCCGCCGACCTTCGACGACGACGACGTGCGAGTACAGCACATGTCCGTCCACGACGCGCACGGCCAGGGCCTCGGGCTGGATGTTCCGTCGCTCCATGGGATCCTCCTTTCGTCGATCCTCGAGATTGTGCTTGACAAGCCACCGATGGCCGTCATCATTTGATCCGGCTTCCGTATGACTCCACATCCGGTGCCCGGTCGAGACCCTATCACACAGGCGTACCTCAGGCTTTCGTGGGGTACGACCGGATGACCGACGCCAGTCGCGCGGCGCGCTGAGCGGCCCGGCGCCAACCCTCCATGTGGGTCCTCCTCGCGCTGGCCGCGGCGCTGTTCCAGGTCCTCCGCAACGCCGTCATGAAGGGCCTCGGCCACTCGCTCGACGAGTACATCAACGTCTGGGGGCGCTTCACGTTCCTCCTCCCCTTCGCCCTGGTGATGGCCGTCGCGCGGGGCTTTCCGGCGCTCAGGCCGGGCTTTTTCGCGGTCTGCCTCCTCTTCGGCCTCTGCCAGACCGTCTCCACGCTGGCCCTCTCCAAGGCGCTGAAGTTCGGCCAGATCTCCCTCGTCACCGCGCTCTGGAAGGTGAGCCTCGTGATCCTGCTCGTCATGGGCTACCTGACCCTTCGGGAGACGCCCACCGCCATGGGCGTGGCGGGCGTGCTCCTCTCCGCCGCCGGCGTCTACGTCCTGAACGTGAGCCAGGCCCGCCTCTCCCCCTGGGCGCCGCTCACGGTGCTCTTCACCGACCGCGGGCTCCGCTACACGCTCCTGGCGGCGCTCTTCTACGCGCCCTCGGTCCTGACGATCAAGCAGGCGATCCTCCTCTCCGATCCTTATACCGGTACGGTCGGCGGTTACCTGGCGGCGAGCCTGTGGGTGACCCCGCTCGTCCTCGTGACCTCACGCCAGCACTTCGCCCAGGTGCCGCGCTACTGGAGGGGGTTCCTGGGGCTCGGGCTCTTCGCCGCCCTCACCACCGTGAGCCAGGGGATCGCCTACACGCTCACGCTCTCCAGCTACGTGGAGTCGGTGAAGCAGGTCGAGATTCTCTTCGCGCTCGGGATCGGTGGGCTCGCCTTCGGCGAGGCGCAGAAGGTCAGGGAGATCGCGCCGGGCGCGGTGGTGATGCTGGCCGGAATGGTGCTGCTGAGCCTGGCGGGGTGATCCCCGCGGCAGGACCCGCGGCCGACGCTATGCCGGGCGCTTGCCGTAGGTGGCCCTGACCTCGGTCTTGATCCCGCCCCGGACATTGAAGTCGCCCACGACCTCGATCCAGCGCGGGCGCGCCGCCGCCACCAGGTCGTTCAGGATCCGGTTGGTGACGTCCTCGTGGAAGGCGCCCTCGTTCCGGTAGGACCAGATGTAGAGCTTCAGCGACTTGAGCTCCACGAGGTGCTGGTCAGGGATATAGCGGATCCTGATTGTGGCGAAGTCTGGCTGGCCAGTTCTTGGGCAGATGCACGTGAACTCGGGGATCGTGACCGAAACCTCGTAGTCTCGGTCGGGATGGGGGTTCGGGACCACCTCGAGCTGCGTGGAGGGCTGGGCCGGCATGGCTCTATCCCCGCACTATTCCATATTTCCTGGCCCTGAGCAAAGTCCCGTCAGGCCGTCGTTCTCGCGGAGTCAGGGGGGTGTGGGAACCGGCCTTCGCCCGCCGATCTACCTCTCCGAGGGAGCGATCAGCATGGCGATCTACTCCTGCTGCAAGCGTTGGGTGACGGGAGTGCTTCAGGGAGCTCCCCGCTGCCGGTTTTGTGGGCAGCAGATGAGGCGGCTGTGAGGCTTCCCAAGCGGCTCTTGTCCGGCGAAATCCGTGCCGTCTGCTCGGTCTGCGGGGGGGATGCCCGGCATCTCTGCCGCCGGTGCCGGGAGAAGGCAGCGTCGCCGCAGGGCCTCCTCGGGGGCCGGGGCCTGCTCTACCGTCTGTCGCCACGCGCCGCCTGATCTCCTAGCAGCCTGTTGGAGTAATGCCCTTCGAGCGCGCACCCGCTTCGCGGGTACCCGGCCCGCGCAACCAACTCGGGCCTCGCCTCGTGGCTCTCCTCGCCTCCGGCTCGTCGGCAGCCCCTCGGCTCGAACCGCCATTCCTGGGGGAGGCCTCGGAGGGGGACACCCACGCCTCTGGCGCACCCGGGCCTCCGGCCCGGGTACCCGCCCGGGCCCCCTCCGGTTCGTCCTAGCTCTGCCCTCCCGACCCGATCCGCTGGCGAAGCCGCCTCTCAGCCGCCGTCGGCACCCGCTCCAGCACCAGGACCTCGGCTCCACGCCGCTCCACGGCGGAGGTTTGAGAGCCGTCCTGCCAGCTCCAGAGCGAGCCCGGCCCGTGCGCGCCCTTGCCCGCGAGCCGATGCTTCTTCTCGATCAGCCAGGCGTAGGCCTGGGCAAACGCCCGGGCCGGCTCCTCTGTCTCCCAGCGCACGCGGTAGATCAGCGCGAGCTGCCCCTGGCCGTCCTCCAGGACCTGGTAGCGGTCGCCGCGCCAGCCGATAGCGAGCCGCTGGCTGGTTGCTTCATCCAGGACTGTGCCCAGTACCTCCCCGAGGCCCCATTCGCCCAACTCGTCCTCGGTGACCAGGCTCCAGCCGGGAGGGAGAGCCAGCCTGGGGTCGGGGAGCGTGATCACGACCGGGTCCTCGCGACGGTCGAAGAGCTTCTCAGGATGGAGGATCTGGGTCGTCGAGCGCGGCGGGTCCTGGTAGAGGCGATCGAAGGCCGGCCAAGGCTGGCGGAGCCTGAACTGGTGGACGAAGGTCAAGCCCTGGACATAGGGAAAGAGGAGGAGGTGTTGGAGGAACTTCGGCGCCTTTCCGAAGGCGGGGCCGGCGGCCCCGGAAAAGGCCATCGCGAGCTGCTGAACCCCGCCGAGCGTCGGAGTTCGCGAGAGATCAAGGCCGCGAGGTTGAAGCACCAGTTCCACGGTGACGGCCACCGCTTCGCCTTCCAGGAGCGCCTGCCGAGCCAGTTGCTGATCTCCTTTGCCGGGGCCGGGCACCAGGAATTTCTCGATGGAGATCTGGCGGTCCTGGAGCGCGTGGACCAGCTCGTGGGCCAGCGCGATCGCCTGCTCCTCCGCCTTCAGCCAGTCTCCGACGACCATGACCTTGCGGGCCGTGTCGTAGTAGGCGCCCGCCTGCTCGCTCAGGAGGTCGGCGAGAAATCCGCGGAGGTCGAAGTCTCCCGGGATCAGCCCCAGGGCTACCATCGCCTTCCGCTCGGCCTCGACCCGCTCAGCCGGGCGCTTGCGGGCAAGCTCCTGCTCGAAGAACTGCTTGGTCTCGCTTCGGGAGCGGATGACGACGGGTGGCGGCGAAGGCGGTGACGGCAGACCACGGATCGAGGCGACCTTGGCGAGGGACGCCCCGACGAGCGCCTGGATCGGTGTGCTCGGTGCCTGCTGAGCTGAGCCTGACGCCGCCGGAGTCGAGACGCTTAAGAGGAGGGCGAGGAGGCTCGCGATCCCCCGGTGACTCATGCCAGCCACCGGGCCACGCGAGAGGCCTGGTTCCGGCTCCGCACGGATGGCTTGCTTCGCCATTGATCGAGCATAGCATGGGGCGCGCCAGCGGGTCCTGTGGCGGCGAACATCCCCCCCGTGCTCGCTCCACCCATCCCGGGCACCGCGCCCGAAGGGCGTGGTCTGGAACCCCTTCCGCTGCGCGCGGCGGGGCCGCACCACCCGCTGGCCCCGAGAGTTCACGTGCGGCTCGTCAGACCGATTCCGACGGCGACGAGCACGCTCGCCAGGAGGATCGCACCCGTCAACGGATCGCCCGCGAAGAGGTTGGACAGGAGCACCCCGAAGATCGGCGTGATGAGGAAGAAGCCGGCCAGGGCGCTCGGGCGGTAGCGCTGGAGAAGCCAGAGGTTGGCGGTGAAGTTGAAGCCCGCCACGACCACCCCCTGGTAAAGGAGCGAGAGGGCGAGCGAGGCCGTCCAGTGAGAGGGGCTTCCAGCCTCGAGCACGGATGAGGCCGCAGCGAGGCCGACAGAGCCGATCAGCGCCTGAGCCAGGAGGAGCTTCGTCGGGTCGATCCGCTGGACGGCGGTTGCGAGGTAGACCGTGCGTTCTCCCAGGAGGAGAGCGCTCACCGACACGATGACGTCCCCCAGGAGCGTGGCCCCTCCGCCGAGCTGGCGCGCGAAGAGGATCACGATGCCCGCGTAGGCGATCACGACACCGCCGAGCTTGCGGGGCGTGAGCCGGTCGCCCGGAATCCTGAAGTGAGCCAGCACGACCGTGTGCACCGCGTAGGCGTTGATGAGCACCGACGAGTGGCTGGCCGAGGTGAGCTGGGTGCCGATGTTGATGCACGCGATCTGCGCGGTCAGGAGTATGCCCAGGACTGTGAGCGGCGGCCACTCGCTCCGGTGGACCCTGAAACCCGCGAGCCTTTCGGTCCACCAGGCCCAGGCCAGGATGGCGAGGCCGCCGAGGACGAAGCGCATCCACCCCAGCCGGAGCGGCGGAGCGTCGGTGAGCCCCACCTTGATCGCGACGGCGTTCCCACCCCAGAGGACGGAGAGGAGGAGGGCGAGGGCTGCCCCCCGGAGATCGAGATTCCTCGGGGATTCTCGCACTAGGACAATCGGAGGGGGACACCCACGCCTCCGGCGTGGGTACCCGGGCCCCCTCCGAGGCCTCGCCCAGGAATGGCGGTTCGAGCCGAGGGGCTGCCGACGAGCCGGAGGCGAGGAGAGCCACGAGGCGAGGCCCGAGTTGGTTGCGCGGGCCGGGTACCTGCGCCGAAGGCGCCGGTGCGCGCTCGAAGGGCATTACTCCGACACACCACTAGATTGCTCGGAGGGGGGCTCCGCCCCCCTTCCCATGCCTCCCCCCTTCGCTTGCGCGGGCCAAGCCCGCGCGCGAACCAGATTTTCCCCCAGCCCGCTCATCTAGAGGAGGTCGAGCGTTCGAACCTCTGCGGTGGCGAGGTCGACGACGAGACACCTATGATAGCATTGCGTCCGCAGCCCCAGAGGTACGCCGAGAGGCTGGGGAAGATGAAGCATCCCTGGACGGTCGCTGCCGTCGTCGCCGCTGTTGGGCTCCTGGTGGTCACGGGCCTCTTTCTGGCCTACCGGGCGGCCACGCGGCTGGTGGAGGCGCAGTTCCGATCAGCTCTCGGCCCCGGGGCCACGATTCGGAGCCTCGAGGTCACATGGCGCGGGGGCCTCAGCGTGCCGGCGCCGGAAGGCGCCCCTGTGCCTCAGCTGCTGAAGGCTGACCGGATCTGGATTGCCCCGAATCTCAGGAGCCTCTTCACCCAGACGCTCAGCATCGCGTCCGTCGAGATTGATCGCGCATATCTCCTTGTTCGTCGCACCCCGGTCGGGCTCGCGCTCCCCGTACCTGCCGGGACGCCCGGCACGGCATCTCCGGGGCGCGCGATCGAGATCCAACGCCTCGAGATTCCGGACGCGATGATCGACTGGGACGACAGCAGTGTGACGCCGCCGGTCCGGCTTCGCCTGGCTCCGATACGAATCACGGTCACTGCCCTCCGGCTGCCGCCGTCGGGACGCGTGACTCTCGCGGTCGAGGGTCAGGTGGCGGGTCGAGCCCCCGGCCGGCTCAGGGTCGCCGGGTGGACCAACCCGCACTCCCGCGACAGCGATCTTCGCGTGCAGCTCGCCGGAGTCGATCTGGTTCCCCTGCAACCCTACTTTCTCGGTCCCCGTGATGCCCGGCTCACCCACGGGGTCTTTGATCTTGTGCTTGACGCCCGGGTCCCGCTCAGCAGCTCCGAGCCCCGGGGCAGTTGAGCCTGATCGACCTCCGGTTTGCCCCGGGCGGAGGGTTCCGCCAGACGTTTCTCGGGATCCCGCGCGATGCGATCCTGAGATTTCTGGAGACCAACCGCCGCCTCGAGGTGCAGTTCGTCGTGGAAGGCCCGGTAGACTCGCCGCAGTTCAGGCTTCAGGAAGCGATGGCTCGCCGGATTGCCGTGGCCATGGCCGAAAAGCTGGGCGTACCGATCCGGAAGATCGGTGAGGAGCTGATCGAGTTCGGGACCAAGGGCGCGGAAGCCGTCCAGAAGCACGGCGAGGCGCTCAGCGGAACCCTCCGTGAGATTCTCCGATGAGGTGCCGTCTCGCCACTTGAGCTCGCGCAACACCGACAGGATCCTGCTCAGGCCGGGCCGATCCTCGGCATCTCTGCCGATGTACTTGAAGGGCCCATCATACTCGGCCCTCCTTCCTTGCGGGATAGCCACGGTGCCTCGCGTTAACGCCAATGAGGCGCATGAGCGGTATTGAAGGCTGGCCGTGGGCGGCAGTCTGTCTCACGCAAGCCGGCCAGAGACGAGCCAGTGGCGCTCGCTCACGATCCGGCAGTGGAGGTCGGCGAGGTCGGTGGCGAGCTGTTCACGCACCTCCTCCGGCGTGAAGGCGGCGAGGAGGGAGTTGAAGAAATCCGCCTTGAGGATCGGGTCCTCCTCCGGGGCGGCCGCGTCGACGATCTCGCGGGCGCGCTCGGGCGAGTCGGGGCGGAAGAGATCCATCACGAGGACGGGAGCTCCAGGGCGCCCCAGGCGCACCACTTCGCGCCAGAAGAGGTGCGGGTCCGGCAGGTGGTGGAGGAGGCTGTTGGAGATGACGGCGTCGAAGGCATGAGGCGGGAAAGGGAGGTCAGGAACTCGCGCCCGGATGAGGCTGACCCGGGTGCTTTCGGCGCTGGCCAGGGCCCTCCGCGCCTCGTCGAGCATGGCCTCCGAACCGTCTACCGCCACGATGTCGAGGCGCGGGAGCGCGCGCGAAAGCCGGATGGGGATGTCAGCAGGGCCAGAGCCCAGGTCCACGGCGCGTCCCCGCGTCAGCCCGGGGAACATCGCGCGGAAGCGATCCACGAACCCCTGGTTGACGTCGGAGAAGTCGGCCCGCGCGTAGGCCGCCGCCTGCGCCGGGTCTTCCATCAGCTCGGGCTCGAGCACCCGTTCCATCAAGAGCTAGAGGACCATCTTCGGCGTGCCGCCGAGCGCCTTGACCAGGGCCACCACGTTCGCGTCGGGGACGTCGCGCGGCAGGACGCAGCCCGGCCCCACGATGAGCCCGATGCCGTCGGTCTGCTCGACGGCGTCCCTGGCCTCGGCCCGAATATCTTCCGGCGGCCGGTCCTTGAGCGTGGCCCACTGGTTCACCCCGCCGATCACCGCGCCCCTGACCTTGGCCTTGCCTTCCTTGAGCGACGGCCCGGCCAGGCGGTCGTCCCAGTTCCAGGCGTGGGCGGGCAGGCGCGCGAGCCGGTCGAACATCAGCTCGTCGCCGTGGGCGTGGAGGATGACCAGGTGGGCGCGGGCCATGACGGCCTCGAGGATCCGCCGGTCGTAGGGCTCGCCGAACTTCGCGTACTCCTCCTCGGTGTGGAAGCGGTGGCTGGCGGCCTGGATCGCATAGAAGATCCCCGCGGCCTCCTCGTCGAGGCACATCGTTGCGAAGCGGATCAGCGTGTCCGTGATCGCCTCCAGCGCATCTGTCACGGCCTCGGGCCGCTCCCGGAGGTCCTCGTTCAGCCGGTCGCCCGAGAGCTTGCGTGCGACCGTCAGCGGGCTGAAGACGGTCGGCACGACGGGCGCGTCGGCCCGCTTGTCCACCATGATCCGGACCAATGCCTCCAGGTGCTGGCCGTAGGCGCTGGTGGTGATGTCGAGAGGCTTGATCTTTCTCCAGTCGCCCGCGGCGTTGACAGCGTGGCTCGCGCAGGGGCGGTTGCCGGCGGGCATGACCTTGTCGGACTCGACGCAGCCCCAGTCCTCCACCGCGTAGCCGGCGGCAGGGGTGAGCTTGATGAAGTCAGAGTCGTAGCGCTGGTGAAAGCGGAGCGTCGCCTGGGCGAGCCCGGCGGGCGAGCGGTCTTGCTCCGGGAAGTGGCACCAGACCGCGTACGGGGTCCGGTCCACCGGCTCCCGGTTGATCGCTGCTTTGACCCGCTGGAACTTGTTCATCGCGTCTCCCGGGCGGCGAAGGTCAGGATACCGCGGTCGACGGCCGATCGGCCGTCCTCGGTCAGCGCCTCGAACGAGCAGTGCGACCCCTGGCAGGATCCCCGAACAATGAGTGTCGAGGGCATGAACACCATCCCGCTGAAGCGGCAGGCGATCCGCCCGACGCGCGCTGGGGCTTCGCTCTCGTGCTCGAGAATCTTCGAGACCGCCAGCGCCAGGGTGGCCGTGCCGTGAAGGATCACATCAGGCAGCCCGGCCGCGACCGCAGCGACCCGCTCGGTGTGGATCGAGTTCCAGATCCTCGAGGCTTCGGAGTAGACATGCGCCAGATCGCCTGCAATGGGGACACGCGCCTCCCACGGGGGCGTCGCGCCTTCTGGGTGCTCGCGCTCCGTATGATCCGCGTCTGAGGCTCTGGTGGCGCCGGCTGGATGCGCTCCCGTTACGCCAATGCCGAGATAGAGTGTTCCGTTCTCGGTTGTCGTCACTGGCGCGCCCTCGCGGTCCACGGTCTCGAGGCGCGTCACGACGTAGGCGCCGGGGCTGCGTGCCTCGACCCGCGTGATCTTCGCCGTGATCCAGAGCCGGTCGCCCGGCCTCGGGAGCCGGTGGATGATCAGGTCGTGGGTGGCGTGCACGCCCCGCGGGCTGATCTCGTCAGGGATCGTCTTGGCCCGGATGGCGACGAGCGCCGGCCACTCGTAGCAGACGGGGAAGAGCGGGTGGGGCTCGGGGGAACCGGGCTTCCACTGAAGCGCGGCGGCGTAGGCGGCGAGCCATTCGGCCTCCACGGTCTCGGTGAGGGGACCCATCGTCGCGCCCACGATCTCGTAGGGGATGCGCATCATCGCGGGAAGTTCATGCACTCGACGAAGATGTCCTGGAAGTCGGGGTGGGCCGCGAGCGAGACGTGCTCGATGCTCCGGGCGACCCGCTCGGCCCGTTCCCGCTCCGCCTCCGAGACCAGGCAGAGCTGAGCCCCGAGGAGGGCCGCATTCCCCACGTACCGGACGCGTTCGGCGGGGAGCGGCGGGATCAGCCCTATCCTGAGCGCGCTCTGGATCGAGAGGTAGTTGCCGAATCCTCCCGCCAGCATCAGCTCGGCGACGTGCCCATCCCCGACGCCCGCCACGCGCTGGAGCATCCTGACACCCGACGCGATGGCCCCTTTCGCGAGCTGGACCTGGCGGACATCGTCCTGGGTCAGGATGATCTCCCGGGAGGCTCCGGCCTCCCCGAGCCGAACGAGGATCACCTGGCGCTCCTCGCCCTGCATGACGACGCGGTCCCTCAACGGTGGAGGCAGGCGATCCCGGTCCTCGACACGGATGAGCCCCGTCGAGTCGATGACCCCCGCGTCCAGTAGGACGGCCAGCGCGTCGATGATGCCCGAGCCGCAGATCCCGAGCGGCCCGACTTCGCCGATCGTGTGGACCCGGATGTCGTCGTCGATCCAGACCTTGTCGATCGCGCCGAGCGCGCCGCGCATCCCGTGCTTGATCTGGGCGCCCTCGAGCGCCGGGCCGGCCGGAGCCGAGCATGCCCAGAGCTTGTGGCGCGAGCCCAGGACGACTTCTCCGTTCGTTCCGATGTCGGTGACGATCCGGATCTCCGGGCTCTCGTAGATCCGCGTCGCCAGGGCTACGGCGACGGCGTCGGCTCCCACAAAGCCCGCCACGATCGGGAGGAGGCAGACACGCGCCTCCGGGTTCACCTTGAGGAAGAGGTCGCGCGCCGGAACCACGAGCGGGTAGCGCATCACCGCGGCGTACGGGGCCAGGCCCAGGTACGACGGATCGATCCCCAAGAGGATGTGGTGCATGCAGGTGTTCCCGACCACGACGACCTTGTAGATCCACTTCGCGAGCACGCCGGAGTCCCGCGTCACCTGTTCGACGTGCTGGTTCAGGAGGCCGAGGATCCGCGTCTGGAGCCTTCTCAGATTAGCCGGATTGAACTGGCAGAAGGCGATCCGCGACATGAGGTCGCCGCCGAACACCGCCTGGGGGTTCAGGCTCGAGACCGAGGCGAGCTGCTCCCCCGACTCGAGCTCGATCAACGTCGTGACGACGCTCGTGGTGCCGATGTCCACCGCCAGGCCGAATCTCATCAGCGCCGTGTCGCCCTTCTCGACGGCGAGCACGCGGCGCCCGAACGTCGTGACCGTCACCTCGCCGTTGCCGTCGCGGAGGGCCGACGGGAGTGTCTTCACGATCTCCACCGGCACGTCCTCGGGGCTCCGGCCGATCACGGCCAGCAGCTCCTCCAGGTCCGATGTCTGGTGATGCTCCTCGCGGGGGAGGCCGACCTTGACTACCTGCTTGCTCACGCCGGCGTCGATCGCCACTTTCGCCATCGCCTGAGCGCCGCGCTCGGCTCCCAGGATCTGGAACGCCTGCTCGTCGAGCGGCGGCGCGACCAGGACGCTGACCGGTTCGGTCACCGCGCACTGGCAGGAGAGCCGGTAACCTTCGCGGGTCAGGTCGTCGCCGAGCTGCAGCGTGTCCATGATCGTCGGCGGGGGGATCGTGCCCCGGACGAACTTCACGCGGCAGGAGGTGCAGCGCCCGCGCCCGCCGCACGTCGCCGTGATGTCGATCCCGGCTGCGTGGGCGGCCTTGAGGATCGTCGTGCCCGGGGGCGCCTGGAGCTGGCGGTTCTGCGGGAGAATCGTAAGGGCGATCGGCGCCATCGCGGTCTCATGATATCGCAGAATCTTGCGCGCTGCGGTACAATGCCATTCGCGCCCAATCGCGCATTTCGAGCGCCCACCCACGCCTTCGGCGCGGGTACCCGGCCGGCGCAACCAACTCGGGCCTCGCCTCGTGGCTCTACGAGCCTGCGGCTCGTCGGCAGCCCCTAGGCACGAACGGCAACGGGGGGAGGCGTCGGAAGGGGCGGGTACCCGGGCTTCCACGCCGGAGGCGTGGGGGGGCCTGGGTGGCCCCCCTCCGAGGGAACATGAG